>JAPJNB010000069.1 GCA_026461385.1 Akkermansiaceae bacterium | reverse complement strand
TGATGCAGTAAGACAAAACCCGGCAGCCCGAGAAATTCTCCTGCATCCGCATGAACATACGGAAGTACTCGCGTTCCTCGTCGCCAAACACGAATCGCCTGTCCACCACGCGGCTGATGCAATGGTACATCACCGGCTTTTCCCGCGAATCCTTCCAAGGCGACAGCCACCGCTTACTGCTCATGCCCCCATCCTATCGCTCCCAACCCCAAACGCAAGAGGAAACTACACTTTTTGTCTGGGATTTTGTATATCACTTGCCGCGTGCTGGCGATCTTTCCATTTTCCTTTTTAGGCTAAACGCGTGCCGCCAACGAGACGGTTGAGTGAGAAGGCTTTGAGGACGGCACCCACGGGCGTGGCGTTCTTGCTGGTGCGTGGCCAAGGGGAGTTCGCGAAGCTGGGAGATTACTCCGCAGCGCAGTGCTCCAAAAAGTGATCCCATGCCACCAATCCGCCATACGGAGTAAGCGCGTCGCCGCTACCACGCAGGTGAAATTGCCCTCCTCCAGGAAGGAATTTGAAATTCAGCTCTCTTTCATCCAATGGGTGAACCCGTTGTGCGTTGGTTTTCGTCTTCAAACGCCGACAAGATAAGCATCTGCCCTCCTCGTCAGCAATCTTAACTGCGGATTAGAGGTTCATCCAATGGGTGAACCCGTTGTGCGTCGGTTTTCGTCTTCAAACGTCGACAAGATAAGCATTTGCGCTCGTCGTTATCAATCTTAACTGCGGATTAGAGGTTCATGCGATCACGGATTTCACCAGATTCCCGGCGATATCCGTCAGCTTGAAATAGCGTCCCTGGGATTTGAAGATCAGCTTTTCATGGTCCACTCCCATCAGGTGGAGCATCGTGGCATGAAGGTCGTGGACGTGGACGCCGTCACTGACGATGTTGTAGCCATAGTCATCGGTGCTGCCATGGGTGTAGCCGGCCTTCACTCCACCTCCAGCCATCCACAGGCTAAAGCAACGGGGATGATGGTCCCGCCCGTACGTGTTCGCGCTGATCTTCCCCTGGGAGTAGGCGGTGCGACCGAATTCACCGCCCCATACGACGAGGGTGTCTTCCAACAGGCCCCGCCGCTTGAGATCGGTGACCAGCGCGGCGGAGGCTTGGTCGGTTTGCTTGCACTGCAGGGAGATGCCACCGGCGACGTCACCGTGCTGGTCCCAACCTTGGTGGAAGAGTTGCACGAAGCGCACATCACGTTCGATCAAGCGGCGTGCGAGCAGGCAGTTGGCCGCGTAGGTTCCTGGAGTCCTGCTGTCTGGTCCGTAGAGGTTGAAGGTTTCCTCGGTTTCATTGGAGAGGTCCGTCGCATCCGGCACGCTGGTCTGCATCCTGAAAGCCATTTCGGCCTGTGCGATCCGGGCATCGATCTCCGGGTCCAGTTGCTGCTCGGCCTGATAGCCATTGAGCTTCCCAAGCGCATCGAGCATGTCACGCCTCACATGGGGGGAGACACCCTCCGGATTCGTCAGATAGAGAACCGGTTCCTTGCCGGAACGGAACTGGACGCCCTGGTGCTCACTGGGGAGAAAGCCGGAGCCCCACAGGCGCGAATAGAGCGGTTGATCGCGCCGGGCGTTTTTCGAAACGAGCACGATGAATGAGGGCAGGTTCTCATTCAGGCTGCCGAGGCCATAGGAGGCCCATGCCCCCATCGAGGGCCTGCCAGGAATCTGGCTTCCACTGCAAAAGAAGGTGATGGCCGGATCATGATTGATCGCCTCGGTGTGCATGGTGCGGATCAGGCAGAGGTCGTCGGCGATCTTCTGGGTGTATGGCAGAAGGTTGGAGATCTCCATGCCGCACTTTCCATGCTTGGAGAAATCGGTGAACGAGCCCGCCATCGGAAGCAGACTTTGGTTGCCACTCATAGTGGATAGCCGCTGATTGCCGATGATTTCCTTGGGCAAGGCCTTGCCGTGGCCGCTGCGCAGGAGTGGCTTGAAGTCGAAGGTCTCGTGATGCGAGGGGCCGCCCGCCTGGAAAAGATAGATGAACCGCTTCGCCTTGGGGGCGAAATGAGGCGCGCCGAGGGAACCGATGGATGCGGCGCTGGCTCGCGAGCCCAGCAGATTTGTCAATGCCATCGCGCCGATGCTGAGTCCGGCCTTGCCAAGGAAATGCCGCCGCGTGAGGCGCATGAGATCATCGTAGGTAGGGACGCTTGGATTCATGATGGGTCAGCGATTGGTGATTGCAGCGTCGGAAGTCAGCAGCGTGGAACAGAGGGTGGTCATGGCGGCGAGCGTTGGATTTTCCTCCCCGCAAATCGATTTGGCGGCCGCCTTGTCGGTGGCGAAATCTGCAAGCTGTCTTGCGAGGAGATCCCGGAGGATATCCAGCTCCCGAGCTGCCGGTTGCCGGGAGGTCAGCCAGAGGAAGGCGAGTTGGATCTGCGCGTCCGGGCCGCTGGGTTGTTCCTGGGTCACGCGTTTTGCCAGCGTGCCGGCGCACTCGAACAAGCCACGGTCATTGAGGAAAACGAGAGGCTGGAGAGGCGTGTTGGTGGTGAGCCTCCGAGGTTGGCAGATCTCACGGCTGCCGGCATCCAGGGTGAGCAGGCTGGGTGGCGGCGCGGTGCGCTTGCGGTAGGTGTAGAGGCTGCGGCGGTAACGCCCTTCGCCACCATCGGCCTTGTAGTCTCCCCCCGACGCTCCTGATTCCGACCACACTCCGTCGGGCTGCCAGGGTTTGACGCTGGGGCCCCCGAGGCGTTCCACCAGCAAGCCAGATGCAAGCAAGGCCTGGTCACGTATCGCCTCGGCGGAAAGCCGATAGGACGGCCCCCGTGAAAGCAGCTGGTTCTTCGGGTCGATCTCCTGCTTCGTCTTGGAGCTCGCGGACGACTGTTGGAAGGTGGCGCTCATCAGAATGCGCTTGAGCATCCGCTTCACGTCCCAGCCGTCGTGGGAGAAATCGTAGGCCAACGTGTCAAGCAGCTCCATGTGAGTCGGCGCGTCGCCCTGCATGCCGAAATTTTCCTGGGTTGCGACGATGCCATTTCCAAAACACATCATCCACAATCGGTTCACGGCGACACGCGACACCAACGGATTCTTGGGATCGGCCATCCATTGGGAGAGGCCGAGACGATTTCTCGGAGCCTTGGGATCGAAGGGAAAAACTGCTGCGGGTGGCGAAGGTTCGACCGGGCGCTTCAAGTCGGGGGACGCGTAGTCGCCGCGTGTCAGGACATAGAACTGTTTCGGGGTTGGCGACTCCTTCATCACCATGATCAAGGGCAGGGAGTCTTCGAAATCATCCTCAAGACTCTTCCGGGCGGCGACCACAGCGGCGCGGGCCTTCGCGATTTCGGGGTCAATCCGATCTAGGTAGTAGGCGCGCACCGCTGCTTTTGCGACAGCGTTTCCGGCTTTAGCGGACTGCATGCTTGCATCCAACGTTGGCGCATTGAGGTCTGCCACTTCGAGCGGAGAAAGGGCCTGCCGGAAGATCTTCAATTCGTCCAGCCGGCCATCGGCAAACCCACGGTCATCGCGAGGTCTTGCTCCGACGCGCATGATCTGGGCAGTGATGCCCTTGTCAAGGTGGTCGTGCAGCACTGCGGTCGGAACCAGCTTCCCGTCGCAGTAGATCTTCAGTCCGTGGGCCGACGAAGAGCCATCGTAGGTCACTGTCACGTGGACCCAGGAAGCGACCGGGAAATCCTCCTTGGATTCGACGGAGACCGCACAGCCCGGCCAGAGATGGATGCAGCTCCAGCGGAGTTTACCGTTCTCCATCAGCAGCTCGAAACCTGCCGCATCCGCCATCTGTGAAAACATGGCCGGACCGGTATGGAGGAGGACGGCGCGCTGTTTTTTCTCCGGTGTGAACATCCTCAAGGAAACGGTCAGCGGTTGATGACGGGTGAGATTTTTCACCCCATCGAGTTGCAGGACCGTATCGCCGTCAAACTGCATCGCCCCATTGACGGCTCCCGGCACGGCCGCAAGGTTTCCTCCAGACATGCTTCCAGGCGCGGCCGATGGAACCGAGTTGGGCAGTTTCCCCTCAGCGATCGAATCCAGTGTGAAGTGATCCGACGGAGAGGGCGGAGCCAGTGATGGAGTGGTGGCAAGCCATTGCTCGAAGGCATCATCCCGACCCGCAGACTTTGATTGCAGGGCCGACTGAGAGGCCGCCAGCGCTGCCCGGCGCTTTTCCAGCTCGGGCATCTGTTGCGGTTTGACGATTCTCATGGAAGGCTCGGGCGCCTTGGTGGCGATCGAATAGGGAATCAGCCCACATTCGTCGATCTGACCGAACATGGCATTCATGCTGTAGTAGTCGGCCTGAGGAAGTGGATCGTATTTGTGGTCGTGGCACTTGCAGCACTCCAGGGTCAGACCGAGGAATGCGGTGCCGACGGTGTGGACGCGATCCGAGACGTACTCTTGGCGGAATTCCTGCTCGATGGAGCCCCCCTCTTCGGTCTGGCGGTGGAGACGGTTGAAGGTGGTCGCCAGCCGCTGCTCCTGGGTGGCATTCGGCAGCAAATCGCCTGCGATCTGCCAGGTCAGAAACTGGTCGTAGGGCAGGTTGTTGTTGAAGGAATTGATCACCCAATCCCGCCACGGCCAGACAAAGCACTCCTTGTCCGTCTGATAGCCATAGGTGTCGGCAAAGCGGGAGATATCCAGCCAATCGAGCGCCATGCGCTCTCCAAAGCGCGGGGAAGCCAGAAGAGCGTCCACCTGTTTCTCATAAGCACCGGGTGAAGGGTCGCTGACAAATGCCGCAAGTTGATCGGGCGTCGGAGGCAGGCCGGTGAGCACGAAGGAGATCCGCCGCAGCAACGTGCCCCGGTCTGCTTGTGGGTTCGGCTCCAGTTTTTGCGGCTCCAGTTTTTCGAGAATGAAGCGATCGAGGTCATCCTTCGACCATGCCGAATTCCTCACGACAGGTGCCGGGTGCTTTCCAGTCGGTAGAAACGCCCAGTGCTTGGTGTAAACGGCCCCTTCGTCGACCCAGCGCACTAGAACATCCTTTTCCGCAGCGGAGAGCGGACGATTGAGCTTGGGCGGAGGCATGATTTCCTGCGGATCCGTTTCGTGAATGCGGGTAAAAAGTTCGCTTGCACGAGACTTGCCGGGCACGATCGCCTGCTTGCCGCTCTCCAACTTCAGGGTGGCACCGTCAAACGTATCTAGGCGCAGTCCCGCTTCGCGTTTCGCGCTGTCCGGTCCATGGCAGGCAAAGCAGCGGTCCGAGAGCAAGGGGCGCACTTCCCGGTTGAAGTCGACCGCTCCCTGGAGAAGGGGAGCGAAGAGCAACAGGCCAAAAGCGATGAAGCGGAGTAGCATGAAGAGCGGGAATATCAAACGGTGAAGTGTGGCAGGTCGTCGGGCAACGCAAATACGAAATCCATTGCGCCATTCTTGCAGAAATGAGGTCACGCCTTTGAATGAGGTCATTGATTACCAATAAGCAACAATCAAACTAAGCTACAGAAATTCTAACATTTTTTATCTCAAACAGCTCTTAAGTTAGCACCATTCCTGCCTGACTCGATTTACTAGAGAAACTTCGCCGAAGTTGCCGACGGAGCACCTCGAACACGAGGAAACCGGCGGCGAACCCGAGGGCAAACACTGCGCCGCTTCGCCAGAGCTAACTTTTCTCATGACTCTGGTATCTCATTGACAACGCTGGGGTTGTCGGAGGTACTGATGCAGGCCCTCCTTGATGAAACACAAGCTCACTCTCAAACTCGTTCCTCTTCTGTTGCTGGTTCCGCTGGTGGCGGTTCATGGTGCGGATGCGCCTGCCAAAAAAGTAGCCAACGGGCGCTTGATGTTCCGGGTGCAGCAATTGCATCTGGATAACAATGAGGGCTGCGCCATCGCGGACTTCAACCAGGACGGCAAGCCTGACATCAGCGCTGGTGAATTTTGGTATCCGGGGCCGGATTTCAAGACGCAGAAGCCGCTGCGCAAACTGAATGTTCAGCCGCCTGATTATCTGACCAACAACGGTGAACATGCCTGGGATGTGAATGGCGATGGCTGGCCGGACATCATCAGCGGGTCATTCGTCGAAACCGAAATCTACTGGTATGAAAACCCGAAAGCAGAGGGTTTGACCAAGGGCGAACTGTGGAAGAAGCATGTGCTGATCGACACGAAACTGAGCCAAAATGAATGGACAGAGTCTCGTGATCTGGATGGCGATGGCGTGCCTGAATTGATCGTCAACTCTTGGAATGAGGCCAATCCCGCGATGGTCTATAAGCTCGGAAAAAGCGACCAGGGCGAACCGATTCTCAAGCCATGGGTCATCCATGAAGGTGGCGCGGGTGTGAACGGCCACGGCATCGGGTTTGGCGATATCAACGGAGATGGACTCGAAGACATCATCTTCGGGAACGGTTGGTATGAGCGGCCCAAACAGGATGCTGGCACAAAGCCGTGGAACTTGCACCGTGACTGGAATTTCCCTCACGCGAGCTGCCCGATGCTGGTGGTCGATCTCAATGGTGATGGACGAAACGACATGATTTGGGGCCACGGGCACAACTATGGTCTTTACTGGGAAGAACTGCGCGAGGATAACAAGGACGGAAGCACCAACTGGCGTCACCATCTCATCGACGACCGCTTTTCTCAACCGCACGCACTTGTCTGGGAGGACCTGGATCATGACGGCCAGCCGGATTTGATCACGGGCCGCCGCTTCAAGGCTCACAGCGGTAACGATCCCGGCGATTCCGAGCCCGGTGTGATTTACTACTTCAAGTGGAACAAGGAAAAGCAGACGTTCCAGAAGTTCCCAGTCGCAGAAAACGGCCCCGGCATTGGCCTGCAAATCCGTATCGTCGATCTCGATGCCAACGGCTGGAAGGACATCGTTTGCGCTGGGAAAAGCGGGACGCACATCCTTTGGAACGACGGGAAGTAAACGACTCACCGTAATCTTCAGTTAAAAGCGATACAGGCAATTCTCGCAAGTTTTTGTCTGTAAACTCTTTTGATTGATTTCAATTTCAACTTCCAATTTCAACTTTCCGGACAAGCTGCGGAGTGTTATTTCGCTCGCCAAGTGTGCATGCGCTACCGGATATCTTGATGGCATGGTGAACGGAGGGGGGACATTCCTGTCCCCCTATCCTCAGGCCTCAAGAAGATCAACGGGGACATTCCTGTCCCCCGTTGATCTGGGGAATGTTGGACAGAAATGTCCCCCTCCGTTCACAGGTGTCCAAATCTGCCGGGGAGAGGGCGTGCGGCGGATAGGATGAGATTCGAGATCTTACTTTCTGTCTGGAATTTTAAAATAAACATTACCCGTTAAAGTGTTAGATTACCTACCACCTCAGTGGGCGTTGGGATCGAAAAGGCCGGTGACCAGTTTGTTGAATTCTTGCTCGATGAGTTTTTGATTCTGGGGAGTCGACTGCTTTTCCTTGATCATGGTGGAAGTGAGAATCACAACCTTGACGCCCGCCGCTTGTGCCTTGTCGATGATGTCGGTGATGTTCTTTTCGTAATCCTCCAACTCGATACCTTTTTCACCGTGCCAAACATCATTGACGCCGCAGCTCAAAGTCATCCATAGCGGCTTTTTGTTAAAAACATCGTGATCCAAGCGTTCCAGCATTTGGTCAGATTTGTGACCGCTGATGCCGGCACCGATGATTACAATTTTCACCCCATTCGCCGCAAGAGCACTGCCGACTAACTACACATATCCACCTGGGCTGCCCTGACCTTATCGCCCGATTTTAGGGGAATCTCGGCATGCAGCAGGTTGGAGACGGAAAAAGGAGTGTCACAAGGGTGGTGCTGTATTTCATGAGGACAACGAGTACTGGTAGTAAATGCCGGTATATTAAAAATGTTGTGAGTATGCTTTCAGACTTAGAGGGCCGCATCAGTTTTTATAAGTAAAATCTTCTAATTGACAAAGCGATCTGAATCACCAGGATCGCGTATCTGAGTTCACATTCTAAAACTTGAAACAGCTAACGCGACACTCCCCAACATGAAAGCGAAATCCCTGCTCGCCTCCCTTGCCGTCACCTCCTTTCCAGCACTGCTCGGCGTCTCAATCGCCAGAGCTGACAACCCAGTCTACGCCGCGCAGCGGATCGGCTCCATCACCAACATCTCGGGTGTGCTCGCTAACTGCGGCGGCGATCTTTACCTCAGCGGCTACGATACCAGCGTCGGCTTCGAACTTCGGAAGCTCAACGCAACCGACAGCGACCTCGATCTCGTTCAGAATCTATCCGCCGGAAACGCCACCACCAGCATCGATCGCATCACCAAGGTCGGTAGCAAGATCTTCTTCCGCGCCAGCGTCAGCGGCTCTGGCATCGGCCAGGAACTCTATGTCAGTGACGGCAGCTCGGCCAGCCTAGTCAAGGACATCCGCAGCGGAAGCAGCGGCTCCTCGCTGGACAACTTATGCGCCCTCGGAAATACCCTGTTCTTCACTGCGAACGACGGCACCAACGGCAACGAACTCTGGTCCAGCGACGGGACCAGTGCTGGCACAACCTTGTTTAAGGACTTTCGCCCGGCGACGAAAGACACCTCATCCTCGTGCAGCCAGTTCACCCCGCTGACCTTCGGCGGCGTCGACTACCTTTATTTCAGCGCCAGCACCACCACCTCGGGATCCGAACTTTGGCGCACCGATGGCACACTGGGCGGCACCACTCAGGTGGCCGACATTTACACAGGCACCTCAGGCTCCAACATCGATGAGATCACATCGAACGGCACGGGGTTCTATTTCAAAGCCACCAATGGCAGCTACGGTTTGTTCTGCTCCGATGGATCCAACGTCACCAGGATCAAGGTCATCAACGACGCCCCCTCCAAACTCGCCTGGATCGGCAGCAAACTGTTCTTCACCGCCGGTCAGACCGGCTACGGCCTGGAGCCATGGATCAGCGACGGGACAAGCGACGGGACAAAAATGATCAAGGACCTCGGCAATGAGTTCAACGGCAACAGCAACCCGAGCGAATACACCCGGGCCGCAAGCGGAATTGTTTTCCAGGCCGGAACCTCCGCCACCGGCCATGAACTCTACGTGACCGATGGCACCAGCGACGGCACCAACCTGCTCAAGGACATCAACCCCGGCACCGGCACCAGCATCTCGAATGCAGCGGCCTTCACCAAGGTCGGCGACTACGTCTTCTTCGCCGCGAATGACGGCACCAACGGCAACGAGCTCTGGGTCACCGACGGCACCGCGGCCGGCACCTACATGGCCCTCGACATGAATCCCGGCAGCGGAAACGGTTTCCCTGTCGGCATCACCTACATGGTCAACCTCAATGGCACTCTTTATTTCAAGGCCTTCGATGGCACCTCAACGAACCTCTACAAGCTCATCACCGGCAGCAGCGCGATGACCTGCGCGATGACCTCCGGCGAGCGTGGCCACATGAGCATGCGCAGCGCCCGTGGGCTGGGGAGCGATGTCTCCCTGCGCTTCGCATCCGCCAGCACCGCCTATACATGCAGCCTTTCGTATCGCGAACGCAGCAGCTCGGAACTTTCCGACCTGCTCAGTGACGTGCTCGACGTCAGCGGCAGCGGTAGCAACCCGTTTCTGCTGCAGCTCAGCTATTCCCCAACCGTGCTCGCCGCGCTTGGCACCAGCAAGCCGATGCTCGGATGGAACAACTCCGGAGCCTGGGTGAACGCCATCCTCGGAAACGCTGGCATGACCAGCCTTTCAACCGCCGCTGTCGATGCCCTCTTTGTCAACGGACCCTACACCGAAGGACTCCCCACCGGAAGCTGGGGCCATGATGCGACCAATCACCTCGTCTGGGCCGTGCTCGATCACAACTCGGAATTCGCCGCCACTCCGATCACCCCGACCGCCGCTTATTCCACTTGGATCGATGGCTACTACCCCGCCAGCACTGACTCCGCCATCATCGCCTCCAGCGCCGATCCGGATGGCGATGGACTCGCGAATTCCATCGAGTACGTGCTCGGAACCTCACCCGTCAGCTCCACCCAGTCCTCGCTGCCCACCCTTGAAAAAACCGCCTCGACCGTGACCTTCCGCTTCACCCGCAGCAAGGCCGCAGGGGCCGCCGGTTTCGCCTCGTCGGTGCAGTATTCGACCAATCTTAGCGCCAACAGTTGGACCACCGCCACCGCCGCCATGACCACGGTCACCGATAGCGGTAGTAACGAGATCGTCACCGTCTCCCTGCCCGCCACCAGCAGCTCCCTCTTTGCCCGCCTCGTGGTCAGCTCGCTCTGAGGGTCCTGTGCATGCGCTACCGGATATCTTGATGGCATGGTAAACGGAGGGGGGACATTGCTGTCCCCCGTTGATCTGGGGAATGGTGGACAGGAATGTCCCCCTCCGTTCACAGGTGTCCAAATCTGCCGGGGAGAGGGCGTGCGGCGGATAGGATGAGATTCGAGATCGACCCGCAGCCGGAAACAAAGGACAATGGCCCCATGATCAATCGGGCGGGATGGATTCGGCTAGTGGCGTCGGCGGCCAGCGGTCTGCTGGTGGCATTGCTCTTTCCGCCATTTCATGGGTCGGCCCTCGCTTGGGTCGCCATGATCCCGCTGCTCGCGGCCTTGGGGACGGTGGAGGGAAAACGTCCGGGGCGGCAGGGCTTCCGCTTGGCGTTTCTGGCAGGTTTGGTGAGCTGTCTGGTGCAATTGAGGTGGTTGGCGGTGGTGTCTTCGCTGGGATCCGTGATGCTGGCCCTTTACCTGGCGCTTTTTTGGGGGGTGTTTGGGGCCTTCGCGGCGACGCTTGGCAAGCCCGACGCGCGCGGCGGAGCCATGGCGAGCCTACGGGTTGCATTTTGCCTCGCCAGCGTTTGGGCGGGACTGGAATGGCTGCGCGGCTGGTTGTTCACCGGCTTCGGGTGGAATGGCTTGGGCGTGGCATTTCATGAGGCACGGGTCATGGCCCAAGCGGCTGATTTATTCGGCGTGGTGGGGCTTTCCTTGGCCTTGGTATTTTTCCAATCGGTGCTCGTGCAGGCGGGTAGTGCGCTTGCCCGTCGGCAACCGGGAAAGCGCTGGGACTTGGCGGTCGCGGGACTGCTCGTGATTTTCCTTTTCGGATATGGAAAATTCCGGATTGCCAGCGAGGAGCGCGCCGAGGGGGTGCGATTGAAGGCATTGCTCGTCCAAATCAACATCCCCCAAGATGCGGCGCAAGTGCTCTGGACCGACCTCCAGGTGCATGAGGCCTACGAGGACGAGACGCTGAAGGCACTCGAGGCCTTGAAGGAGCCATCGGGTGAAAAATCCAAGGACTGGCCCGACTGGGTGATGTGGCCGGAAAGCGCGCTGACGGGCCGGATCCTCCGGACGAAGGAGGGCAGCTGGGGGACCTGGCAAATCAACATGGACACGGTGGCCCAAGTGCGCGCGGCAGGTCCATTTTCATTGATCCATGGGGCCATCGAGCTTGAGGCCGAAAAATCTGGCGACGAGCTGCAGCCAAGCGCATCGGGGCGCGCCTACAATTCCATCGCGGTCCAGTCGCCCGAGGACGACCTGCAAACTTACCGCAAGCACCACCTCGTATTCTTCGGCGAAACCATTCCATTTGTTGAATCCTTGCCGATTTTGAAAAAAATCTACGAGGAGCAAACCGGCATTGAGTTCGGCGGATGCTTCACTCCAGGGGATTCGTTCGATCCCTTGCCGATCCTCGCTGGCGACACGGAAATCGGCGCGATCCCCACCATTTGCTTTGAGGACACGGTGGGACGCTTGGTCCGGAAATTCACCCGCCCTGGCCCGCAAGTGATCATCAACGTGACCAATGACGGCTGGTTCAAGGAGTCCCCGGCAGCCGCCCAGCACTTCGCCAACGCAAGGTTCCGCGCCATCGAACTGCGACGCCCAATGATCCGCTGCGCGAATAGCGGCGTGAGTGCCGCGCTCGATGCCACAGGTTCCCCCCTGCATCCTGACACGGGTCGAGTCCAAGTGCTGGTCGACGCTCACGGCAGTCATTTCACCCGAGGCTCGTTGCTGACCGAGTTAAAAATCCCCACGCACCCAAGTGTTTCGCTGTTTGCACGGATCGGAGATTGGGGGATTTTAGTCCTCACCGTGGTCGGTCTGATGCTTGCGCTTTCCACTCGCAAGGCTAGGCTTGTCAGAGAGTAAGAAAATACTCTCGCAACTTAAGCCCGCTCGCCGGGTTTCAAACCCATGCTCCCAAAGGCGGAAAATTCCTGGACCATCTTCGAAGCGGCGCATCTCTTGAATCGCGCTGGATTTGGCGGCAGCCCGTCTGACATCCGTCAGTTCCATGCGCTTGGCCGGGAGCGGGCGGTGGACTCCTTGCTCAAACCCAGCGAGGCCCTCGAGGCATTTCCGATCCCACACTGGGCGACCAAGGATCAGGCGCTGGCGGACGTGAGAGCGACCATCGAAAGCCGCATCGCCCTGAGGGTGACCATGCGGGAAATGTCCCCTGAGGACGCCGAAAACGCCAAACGGGAAGCGAACAAAGCCATGCAACAGGAGGCCCGCCAGCGCGAACTTGAAGCGCTGTCATGGTGGTTCCTCCGGATGCTCAAAACCCGCGCTCCTCTCCGCGAGAAACTCACGCTTTTTTGGCACGACCACTTCGCGACATCCATCCAGAAAGTCAAAGAGCCCGTGCTGCTCGTCCAGCAAAACGACTTGTTTCGCAAGCAGGCGTTCGGGAGCTTCAAGGATCTCACCCAAGCGATTTTGTTAGATCCGGCGATGACGCTCTACCTCGATACGGAAAGTTCGAAAAAAGGCCACCCCAACGAAAATTTTGCGCGCGAGGTCATGGAGCTTTTCACCTTGGGTGAGGGGAACTACAGCGAGCAGGATGTGAGAGAAGCGGCCCGTGCGTTCACCGGCTACCAATTCAACCGCCGAGAAGGCAAGGTGTATCACAACACGCGCCAATGGGATCCAGGCGAAAAAACAATCTTCGGCCAGACCGGTGCATTTGCCGGCAAAGATGCCATCAACCTCATCTTCCAAAAACCACAGGCCGCGCGCTTCATGGCGAAGAAACTTTGGGAATTCTTTGTCTATGAAAAACCATCGGATGCGGCACTCGATATACTAACCGCAAGCTTCTTGAAATCCGATTTGTGTGTGGGTCCATTGCTGCGGGAAATTTTTCTCTCGCAAGAATTCTATTCGGAGTCGGCGATCCGCTCGCAAGTGAAATGCCCCGTCCAGTTCATGGTCCAAATCCTCAAGCAGCTCGAGATCAGCGACCCACCCAAGGCATTTCCTCTCGCCGCCCAGCAACAACTTGGACAAGTGCTCTTCATGCCGCCCAACGTCGCCGGCTGGGACTGGGGGCAAGCATGGATCAACACGAACACCTTGTTCACGCGCTACAACCTCGCGGGATTTATTACCACTAGCTCCAGTAGCAATTCATTGATCCCGCAGGATGAAACGATGAACGCCAAAGGCATGGGCCCCGCCAAACGCATGGCCCGGTCGTGGAAAGGGCCGGATTACGAAAAGATCGCACCGCGCCCGCTGCGCGAAAAACCCGCCGACTTGGTCGATTCGCTCGTATTCCGTTTTTTCCAGAGCCCCGTGCCTGAAAAAGCCCGCAAGTCGTTCCTCGAATATGCGACCCAGAAAAAAGGCGCGATCTTCACCGATCACGAAACCGCCGAACTCTGCCACCTCATGCTCAGCACCCCATACTATCAACTCACATGAAAACCCGCCGTGATTTCCTCCGCTCGACCATGCTCGGTGCCTCTGCCACATGGACGGTCCCCATGTTCATCGAGCGCACGTTCGGCGAACTGCATGAGGGCGCACGCGACCTTGCGGTGCAACCGATCACGGGCAAGGACGACACGATCCTGGTCGTGCTCCAACTCGCCGGTGGCAACGACGGACTCAACACGCTGGTCCCGTATGCCGACGACGTTTACCACAAAGCCCGTCCGCGCTTGGCAAAAAAGGAAACCGAAATCATCAAACTCAGCGACCACGTCGGACTGAACGGTGCCATGCCCTTCTTGGGTTCATTGTTCAAAGAAGGCGACCTTGGCGTCATCCAAGGCGTCGGCTACCCGAACCCGAATCGCTCCCACTTCGTCTCCACCTCGATCTGGGAAACCGCAGACACCAACTCCCATTCGTCCACCGGCTGGCTCGGACGTTATTTTGACAACGCCTGCCCCGGCGCGGATCCCACCGTCGGCATCAGCTTCAATAAAACCCAACCTGAAAGTTTCGGCGCGCTGAAAAACCCGGGCGTTTGCTTGAATTCCCCCGAGCTTTACCGGTGGATTCATAGCGGCGGCGACAAGGACCAAGCCGAACAATTTTTCGCCGACCTCAACAAACCCAACCGCACCACGACTCACGATGAGGACGAGCCGAGCGACGGCAACTCCATCGCCCTGCCGGCCGGGGGAAAGGTCGGCGGCATCACCGGGGAGGGCAATCTCGCGTTCCTCGAACGAGTCGCCCTCGATGCACGCGTGAGCTCGAAGAAAATCCTCGAAATCGCCGCCAAACACAAAACATCCGTCCGCTACGACGGCACGCCAATCAGCCGAAATCTCAACCTCGTCGCACGGATGATCGCAGGCGGCATGCCGACTCGGGTCTACTATGTGAGCCATGGCGGCTTCGACACGCACAACCAACAAGTCAATTCCCACGACCGTCTGTTAGGTCAGCTCGACAGCGGATTGAAATCGTTCTTCGCCGATCTCAAGCAACAAGGAAACGACAAGCGCGTGGTGCTCATGACGTTTTCCGAATTCGGTCGTCGCGTGTCGGAAAATGCAAGTGCTGGCACGGACCACGGCAAGGCATCCTGCCTCTTCCTCGCCGGCCCCGGAATCAAGGGCGGACTCCATGGCAAACACCCGAGTCTCACCGATCTAGCAGATGGCGATATCCAGCACACCGTCGATTTCCGCAGCGTGTATGCCACCCTGCTCGGCGATTGGCTCAAGGCACCATCCATCAAGCCGATCCTCGGTGCGAACTATCCCAAAATGGGGCTGATCGGATGATGCAGTCGTTCCATGCGGAAGCATACTGGTGATCGACATCGGTTTCGGAATATCATGAATTGCTGCCGATGTGCGATGGTGCGCTGCTACTTCTTGGAATTGCTGGACCCCAGCTGACCTCGGCCGAGGCCGCCCTTTTCCGTAGGCTTCAACCTGCGGGATATATTCTATTTACGAGAAACATCGTAACTCCCGAGCAAACTCGAGCGCTCACCGACGACCTCCGCGACCTGTCCGAGGAAACGCCGATCATCGCCATCGACCAAGAAGGCGGACGTGTGACACGGACCAAGGAAATCGCCCCCGCCGCTCCCTCCGCTCCTGCCCTTGCGGCCTTGGGTGACATGGGAAAAATCGCAGATGCCGGGGCCCTCACGGGCGACTTGTTGCAGATGCTTGGCTTCAACCTGAACTTCGCACCCGTCTTGGACTTGGACCATTTTCCCGAGTCACAAAACGCGCTGCGTGGTCGTTGTTGGGGCCGCAACCCGCAGCGGGTGATCGACTATGCCGGCCAGTGGAACCGCTGGATGCGGAAACGTGCGATCGCAAGCTGCGCAAAACATTTCCCCGCATGCGGCCGCGCCCAGTCGGACCCACACCACGATCTGCCATCATCGCCCGCCACGCTCGAAGACCTGCTCAAGGAGGATGTCATCCCCTACACCGCGCTGATGCCCGAGCTGGATGCCATCATGCTCGCTCACGTGGAATTTCCTAACATCGACCCGGATTTCCCAGCTTCACTTTCGCCACGCATCATCCGCCGTTTTCTCCGCGATCAACTTGGGTTTGATCGCCACCTCGTTCTAACAGACGACCTCGACATGGGCGCGATCACCCAGCGCTACGGACGGGGTGCAGACGTGAAGCTCGCCATCGAGGCGGGCAATGACTTGGCAATGATTTGCCACCAGACAGACACCGCAGAGCTTGCCGCCCGGGCGATCGGAGAACTCTCGCGAACCGTCACAAATGATGCCCACGAGCGGGTCGAGCGGTTCCGCCGGAAACTCCGTGAGCCTCTCGCATGGTCCGAGAAAACTTGGCGAGCCACCTGCACATCGCTGGCCAAGTTGGCTGCGGAAGTTCCCGAAATCCAGTCCACTCAGGCATCAAGTCCCGTGGCTGAATACTAACAACGCGAGGCGCAAATCATTTCCCTAACACCCACGAGATGTGCGGGGTGTAAAGGTCTGGCTCTAACAGGAATGAATCATGCCCCTTGTCGGAATGCACCGTGATGTGCATGACATCGAGCTTGGCCTCTTCGAGGTGCCCCACCAGTTCCGCTTGTTCCTCCGGATAGAAACAAAAATCTGAGTCGATGGAGAAGACCAGCCAGCGTTGCCCCGCAAGGCGCGCCCGCTCGAACAAATCCGCAGGAGCCTCCGCATCCCCTTCCTGAGTGGCATCGTAGCGCGACCACAAATCGATGATACGGAGGTACGTGTTCGCATCGAAGCGCCGGACAAATTTTTTCCCTTGGTGAAGCATGTAGCTTTGGAACTGGTCACGGACCCGATACCAAGCGAGCACGTCATCCGGCTGCACGACGTCTTGCCGCGCGCGGCGCTCAATGGCATCGAGATGGACGAACGTTTTGTGAGAAATCATCCGTGCGAGAACCAGTCCGTACAACGGGCCTTGGCTGTCGTAATAATCGCCACCGTTGAAATGCGGGTCATTCTCGATCGCGAGAATTTGTTCAAAAAGAATCAATCGATTGAGGACCGTAGTTTTGAATCCCGAGGCGATAACGATGACATTTTGGACACGCTCCGCAAAGCGGGTCGCGAAGGTCAGCGCGATCAACCCGCCGACCGATGGGCCGATCACCGCGTGCAGCGTTTGGATGCCGAAGTGATCGATTAGATCTTTGAACACCTCCACTTGGTCGGCAGCGGTTACGGCAGGAAATGAAGATCCCCATGGTTTGCCGGTCTCAGGATTCACGGAGCTAGGGCCAGTGCTTCCATAGCAACCACCCAAGTAATTTGCGCAGATGACGAAGTATTTTTCGGTATCGATCGCCTTGCCGGGTCCGATCATGGCCTCCCACCAACCTTCGTGCATTTCTGGTTGCCAGAGGTCGCCAACTCCTTCGATTCCCGGATTGCGACCCACCGCGTGGTGCGATCCGGACAAGGCATGGAAGAGAAAAATCGCGTTGGTGCGGTCGGCGTTGAGTTCGCCCCAAGTTTCGTACGCCAAGGTTGCCCCGGGCAACAGCCCGCCATCTCGCAGCCGAATGGGTGCTGCGGGGCTGCCAATTCGAAGAAATTGTGTATGAGACTCAACGACCATGGCCAGAGCCTAACCTTCCTTGGCCGCCTAAAGCAAGGGTCTGCTCGTGATTCACGATCCACCCGCTTGGGGCTTGGCAATGGCTGAAATTTGAACAAGAATGCCTCATGTTCAGCACCAACAGCCTCACCCCAGATCAAAAGGATGCGCTCAAGAAATGGGCTGCTGAGGGGGCCACGATGTCAGATCTTCAGCGTCACTTGAAGGATGACTTCGGCCACACCCTCACGTACATGGATACCCGGTTTTTGATTCTCGATCTCGGAATCGAGTTGGTCGAGCCCACCAAACCCGAGGAAAAAAAGGAAGAAAAGCCCGCGCCGATTCCGACAGGGGTCGTCGCCACCACGATGGATAGCCTAACACTTCCAGGCGCCTTGGTCAGCGGGAAAGTCAGCTTCAGCGATGGCGAGACAGCGGTTTGGATGCTCGATCAAAACGGCCGTCCCGGTCTCGATCCCGATACCGCCGGCTATCGCCCCTCACCCGAGGACATTCAGGAGTTTCAAAAACAACTCCGCGAATTGATCCAGAAAAGCGGCCTCTGAGCTGGAGCCATCGCACGGATGGCAGATGCCACCGACACGAGCGTCCGTCTGCGGTTTTGAATGGTTGAATCATGCGCACCCCGACACGTCCATCCGCTACGCAACGATCTCGCCACTGCGGGAGGCGTCTGGTTGTGGCGATCGGGTATGCTGCGCTGGTGGTGGGGTGCAAGCCGAGCGAGAAACCTGAGAAAAAATCACCGCCGCCTGCGGAGTCGCCCATCGCCACACCCCTTGCAGGCGCGAGGCTGGATGTGGCGATGGCCCGCCTCGGGCAAGGGCGACCCGATGAGGCCTTGAGCCTAACCGTTTCTGCGTGGGCTGCTGACTCAACGTCCGCCGAGGCCCGCGCCCTAACGGAAAAGTTGTTGAAACAAACGATCTGGAATTTCCCTGAAGTCACGCTCACGCACCCCCTGCCGGTTGCGCACTTGGAGTGCGATGCAGGATCCTCACTCTGGGTCGGTCTCGGTGGGCAGACCAACACCACCGCACGCTGGGATCTCGAAAAACTCAAGGTCGAGGAGGTTTTATTCCCCGTGACCGATGCTTCCACGCGCAGTTTCGTGTTTGATTCTGGGCACCGCTGGATGGTGGTTGAGCGGGGAACGGTGGCGTTGCTGTGCGATGCCAAAACGCTCAAGCCGATCATCGACCTCGGCCCGCTACCCGATTTTCTAACACCATCCGCAGGGGTGGTTTTTTCGAGCGATGGCCTTCTGGTGGCGCACCCTGCGTTTGCTTCGGCGAGCGACCATTCGATCCTCTGGCACCTGCGCGATGCGGCAACGGGCCAAATCATCCGCTCGTCCGAACCCTCTGCCGTCGGCGAATCGCGTCCGCTGGCGGCCCATCTCGACCGCAATCGTCTGCGGGTCTTGCGAGCCGATGGCAGCTTCATGGAGATGCCGATCTCCCCCGTAGAGCCGATCCACGAAATCCCACCACATGTGCCGCTGCGTTTGTTTCATGGGCAATTTTCCGCCGACGGGAAATCGGTCCTAACACTTCAGGAAGTGAGTCCCCATGAAGCGCGGGTGCGCAAGGTCATCTCCGACGGCGATGCAAATGATGGATCGCTTGATCTGAACGCACTCACGCAGCGCTTTCCATGGAGCCGAAATCCGAACCTTTGGAATGGCCTCATGAGCGGAGCGGATGCGCCGTACGAAATCCAAGATGGGCTCGTGCAACTTCGGTGGGGCAGCCACAGCCCCATCGAGCGGGAGAGCACCGTCACGGCCTTGGCGATCCGCGCAGGCCATGTCATCACTGGCGAGGCAAATGGCATGGTGGTGGTCCATCGGCTCTTGCCCTTGCCGACGGAACGTCCGTCACCGGAGAAGCCGACGGCAGCAAGCCGCGAATTTCTCACGGAACTCACGAAGCTCTCTGAAGCATTGAGCGGCCGCCGCTACCATGAGGAAACGCGTAGTTTCACCCGATTGGAGGCTGCCGAGCGGATTTCACTCCTCGGCACCTGCGACTTTGGGGTCATTCGCACTACCCTGCCCGGACTCGACTTCGAACCGGTGCTCGCTGGGTTTCGTGCGATTCGCCAACGCAGCGCTGAGCCGCTCGCCACGGCGAAATTGTCAGATCGTCTTGCTCAAGCCGCGCCCTTGGTCGAACCGCCCGCCGAACTTGCGGCGCTCCAGAAAGCTGCGGAAAATGGAGATTCCCCGACCGTACTCGCCGCCATCCGAGGCGCTGGTGGCAAGGGTCCGGTAGCCGCCACGGCCCTCGCGCTGGCGCTGAATTCCGAGCACCCCGAGTGGATCGATGCCTGCCTTTCCACGGCGATCGAGCTGCCGCCCTTGCTCCGGCAGCTCGCCGTGTCGCGCATCGCGTGGCTGCAAAATCGTAAGGCCGACGCGCTCTCGGGATGGCCTGTGGTGTTTCCCGACCTTGCAGAAATCCGCTTGCGTCAAGATTGGAGCGGATGGGAGCAAGCCGACTTTGCGCCTGCTTTCCAGCAAGCTCAGAAAGGCGTCACAGACTTGCTGAACTCGCTCGTCATTGCCGAGAACGCCACCCCAGAAGCGCGGAAGGCCGTGGTCGCGCGTCTCACGGATTCTGCAACCATCGCCATGGTCGGTCGCGCTCGTTTTGCAGAAGCCTGCCTCAAGGCGGCGCTTGCCCTTGCATCGCAGCAGGGAGAATCCGTCGCCACCTTCACCCTCGCAAAAATTGCCCGCGAAAACGGTGCGTCTGCCGAACCTTGCCTGCGCGCCGAGGCCCTCGCGCTCACCGCACTGGGACAATATCAGAAGGCGCACGCACGGTGGATCGAGCTGATCACCGAGCATCCTGTCGCGACCACTCTGCCGGGCGACTACGCCGAGGCGGCTTACACTGCATTTGAAAACTCCGATCCGCGCCAAGCGATGGAGATTCTCACCACCGGGATGCATCGGTTTCCTGACGATGGTAATTTCGCGTTGCGCGCCGGTTGGGTCGCACTGCTCACTGGAAATTCCGAGCGCGCCTACCGATTTCTTCGCGAGGGCAAGCGCATCGGCTTCCCCGCCGAAAAACTCGAGAACGGCACCGCGCTCCTCACCATCGCCGCGGCTCTCACCGGAGCCACCGACGATGCGGCGGTCTATTTCAAGGATCTATTAGAAATCGATCCTGCGTGGGCCGACCCAGCGACCCTTGACACGCTTGACTGGCCGCAGGAACTCAAATCGGTGCTTGGCCAGTTTTCTCGTTAGAGCTTTAAGCGAGATCCTTCACCTGCACTTGCGCCCACCATTCCTTGAAGGTGTTGATGAAAGTGTGGTGATCCGGATGGTCTTGATAGATATCATGGTCACCGAGGTCCTTGAACTGCATGGTCAGCGCGTAATCCCATGATTGGTCGATCACGGGGCGGATCGCGACCTTCGCTGGCACGGCCCAACGACCGCTCGCCACCAGATCGATCTCAAACAACCCCGCCAATCCTTGCTCGAAGATCGCGCGATCGACCTCGTTTTGGTATTCATCCTTCAGCCAGAAATAAACATGATGGTCCATGCACAAGGGCATAATGCTCAGAGCCTCAATCTGCAAGCCCTGATCTAGCATGAGTGCGCGATGGCGTGGCAGGGTGATCTGCAAGGATTGACTGGCCTAACTGCGGTAAATCCGTTAGGGTTGCGGCGTTACCACGGACCTGAGTCACCCACGAATCCATGCGCATCATCGCAAATTTTAGAACCCGAACGCTTCCATTTCCGGCATGAACAAGGATCGGGTGGTGATCATCGGCGGCGGAGTCATTGGGCTTTGTTCCGCGTATTATGCGGCGAAGCGAGGGTTCAAGGTCCTCTTGATCGAGAGGGAGATGCCGTGTTCCGACAACTGCTCGATGGGCAATGCGGGGATGGTGGTGCCGAGCCACTTCACGCCGTTGGCGGCGCCCGGGATGATGGCGAAGGGCATGCGCTGGATGTTCAATCCCGAGAGCCCATTTTACGTGCGGCCGCGGGTCGATCTCGATCTCGCGCGGTGGGGCTGGTTGTTCTATCGGCACTCGAACGAGCGGCATGTCGCAGCATCGCGCGAGTTGCTGCGCGACTTGAATCTCGAGAGTCGGCGTTTGTTTACCGAGCTGGCGGCAGATGAGGATTTCGGCTTGGTGAAACGTGGCTTGCTGATGCTTTGCAAAACCCAGAAAGGCTTGGATGAAGAAGCGAAGGTCGCGGCGGAAGCACATGAAATCAGCCTACGAGCGGATGTGTTAGACTCTGCTACGGCAGCGCTGTTAGACCCAGCGGTCACGATGGACATCGCGGGCGCTGTGCATTTTCCCGACGATTGCCACTTGAGTCCCGAGCGGTTCATGGCATCGATCCGCCGCCGTTTCCTTGAGGCGGGTGGTGTGATCGAGAGTGGCGTGCGCATCAATGCGATTGAGGCCCGAGGCGGCAAGGTGGTTGCGGTGAGGGGAAATGTCCGGCGCTTTGAGGGCGGTCAATTTGTCGTCGCTGGCGGCTCATGGAGCGCGAAGTTGTTGCGGTCGGTGGGCTTGAAAATGCCCCTGCAGGCCGGAAAGGGCTACTCGCTCACCCTGCCGAAGCCGCCGGAATTGCCCGAGCTATGCTCGATCTTTGCCGAGGCGAAGGTGGCGATCACCCCGATGGATGGCGTCCTCCGGTTTGGCGGGACGATGGAGGTGGGTGGGCTGAATTTATCCATCAACCCGGCACGGGTGCGCGGAATCATCAAATCCGTGAATGCCTATTTCCCGAAATTCTCGCCGGAGGACTTTGAGGGGGTGAAACCATGGGCTGGTCTGCGGCCAGTGTCCCCCGATGGCATTCCTTACTTGGGGCAGGTTCCAGGCCTACCCAACCTAGTCGCCGCTTGCGGCCATGCCATGATGGGCTTGAGCTTGGGCCCCGTGAGCGGCCGCCTTGTCGCCGATCTGCTCGCGGGCGACCCGCCATTCCGGCCGATCGAGGGCCTTTCCCCCGGAAGGTTTTGTTGAACCTCTCATCCGCAGTGGAAATCGCTGCCGAGGCGGTGGCCAAAATCATCGGCATCCGCAACGGTCGGCTCTGCGGCGGATTTTCTCCCTGGATTTCGTCAATCGCCACTTAGGCCCCCGTATTCGCCACTTAAGCCGGAAGCGGAAGAAGAGGTTTTTGAGGAGCTGTTGGAATTCGTCAGAGGGAAAAATCTGACGGTGGCGGATTGCTTCAGTCTGGCCATACGCACGACGGTTTTGCCGTTGCTCTGAACCTCCCAGCCGTCGGGTACTCGATCGCCATCGGTATCTCGATCCCGTGGATCGGTGTTGTTTTGGTATTCGGCGAAATTGGTGAGTCCATCGGCGTCGGTGTCTTCCATTCTGTCGTCACGCTCCCAATCGAACCTGGGGTGAAATTCGTCGCGTTGGTTTTGGTAGGACTACTGGAATGAACCGGTTTGGGTTTCCCCGAAATCGGGCAGGCCATCGCCGTCACGGTCGCGGGTGGCATCAGGGATGGCGTGGGTGTTGCTCTTGTTCATTACCCAATCCCCTTCCTTTTCTCGCAAGCCCTCGAAAACACGACGATGCTCTCTATTTGTGTGGGAAATTGAATTGGCACTTCCCTGGCGGGCGTCGTAGAGCCGGCTGTCAGAAAACCGCTTGAAGAACGAATCGGCCTGCAAATCAGCCTTGGTTAGCTTGTCGGTATCGACGGGCTTTCGTCGCTGTTTGACAGGCACACCGGATCGCGGATCGTAGCCGATGGACGGGGGCAGTAGTATCACAGCGACAAAGATTCCGTTAAAAGTCGGGTCGAATAGGTTTGATCTTACCATACCTAGACATTTCTGAAACTTCTTCCGATACACGCACCAAAGAATGCACTAAATCTCCGTTAGGATCGCGTTTTCCTGACATGCATTTCCACGAATTGTTGGTTTCGATCAAAACATTTGTCGATTTAATAGGCGCATTATCGATCATTTTTTCACTGTTGACAATTATATATGTAATTCCCTCAGCTTTCGCCGATACAACCCTAGTAATTCTAACGGTAATTTCTAATGATAAGCCCGCAACCTTTTCCCGAGCATTCTCGGCTAAAATCTCAGCGTTTGATTTTAACAACTTATTCAGATTATCACTTGGTTTCTCAAATAGTTTATTCAATTCTTGTTGGCTCAACTCTAAAATGAAGCTGGCACCTTCTAAGCATGCAATCGCAAGAATTATATTGTTATTTTTCCACCTAGCCAGCTCGTTTTCTCTGTTTTCAAACAACGAAAATGAATAATTGTTATCTATGCTGTAAATTTTGACTTCATAAGTCACGCCATTCATGGATACGTAAGCAGGCTTAGTGGTTCTTATAAAGAAAACTACCAATGCCAATACAATAACTAATAGCACAGAAGGGAGGAGCTTTTTCATTATATGTCAAAATCGTAAAGAGTTCCTTTAGAAACGAGTGCCGAAAATCCTTCCGTGCGAACTTTGGGCCCCCATGATGCAACTGTCCATGTTAATTCTTCGGTTAGCCTGAAGTCAAGTTTCCCTGATATCTGAACCTTGCCTACGTTGATCTCACCTTCGTATAAAATTTTCTTACCTTCGCCCTTGAACTTGACTTTGGCTCCAAAGTCAGTGTTTGCAGATCCACTTATGGCAAGACCCTTTGCTTTACTAGCTGGTACATCCGCTCCAATTTCTGCGAAACCCGTTATTCCGGTATTGCAAGAAACTTCTGCGGTGCTAGGTGTCCCCCAAGCATTACTTCTGCTCTCATCCAGCGCTAGATCAGCCTTGATTTCCAATTTTATAGCAGTTCAATTTCCCAGAAAAATGTAAACATCCTTGCAGTGATATGGGTTAGCGAGTGGGGCGAGGGGACTACGGAGACAGTCGTGAAAGCATGTTTACTACTCAATAGCCGCTCTCAACTGTGCCTACTCATCTCGGCAGCGCGGCGGCATGGGCGTGCCGTACGATTTTAGTCGTGAGCTTCGGCAGAGTGGCGAGGTATTCACCTGCCGTGCCGTCTGTGAAATAGAGCATCATCGCCAAGCGGTTCCCGACGAGTGGGTGCCCGCTGGTTTCAAACGAAGCAACCTGCTTGTCATGGATCATCAGGCGAGTGTCCGCCACGAAATACAGCGCTTCGGCTGCGACGTCATAGACGTAGAGCGCCTCGTAGTTCTGCCCGTAAGCCCGGAAGATCACCTTTCCGTCATCCACGCCTACCCATTTGTTGAAACCGGTGAAATAGCTTCCGTCGTTAAGGATCGGGTTCAGCGTGTTGGTATCGACTGGGTTGTGCCATACACCATCCGTGGTCCGGATGCAGATGGCCTGCCATTTCGGAATTCCAACTCTGGTACCGTTCGCGGTACTGCCCGCTGCCACCGCGATCAATCCGCCGTCGGACATCAAGTTCGAGCCACTGGTGAGGGGGAGTCCGCCGCTTTCTGGGATTTCCATCCCCATCGGGGCCAGTACCTTCAACCGGTCCAGTGAGAACATTTTTTCCGGATCTTCGCCTTCCGTCACCTGCCAACCGAAGTACCCCTTTTTCAAGACTTGGTCTCCCGCTGCATCTGTGTAGCTGGACGCGGCGAACAACAGCCAGGACTTGTCGAGCCGGGGCTGAGGAGAAATATCCCCCAGCCTGATCCCACCCGCCGCCGGGATGGCGCGGTTCGTGTCGAGCAGGCAGCTCAGTTTCTTCCTGCCGTGGTCGTAGAGATAGAGTCCGTTGATCCAGTCGCCGTGCGTTTGCGGACTGCCGTTGAACACCACGAGGTCGCCGCATACATCGGCGTACCAGAACCAGCTGAATTTCACGCCAATACCGGGCGCCACCGTTTTGAGGCCGGCGATTGTCACTAGTGGCCCGCCACTGAAACTCCCGTAAATGCCTGTCCCCGAGTCTCCTCCGCGATGAAAGACATACGAGCGGAAATCGGTCCTCAATCCGAGAATCGCACCCATCGGCCGACCGTCGTCCGGTGCCGGATCGTCCTGGATCACCAGCGACTCGACCCGCCCATCCGCCGCGTAGGAGCGATAGATGCCATTGCCCTTAATCGCCGGAGTGTAGCAGAATGGATCATTTCCGATGAAGAGCACGTTCTCTTGGTCATCCACGAATGGATAGCGGAAATTTTTAAAGGGAATCGCAGCCTCCACAGGCTGGATCTGCACGCCGTAGTCTGTATCGATCACCGTTGTGTCCACCACGGTTCCCGCGTCCCTTAGCTCGATGCCATGTACCAAAGACGCACATGTAACAGCCAAGATCGACGTCAGAACCAGTGTTTTGGGGGATATTTGATTCATCCACTGGAGGTAGCAGGTGGGCTTTCGGGAGTCAACCCCGCCGAGCGAGCCTGTGTATTTCCAGTCAATTTTCCCAGTCAATTTTCCCAGTCAATTTTCC
>JAPJNB010000068.1 GCA_026461385.1 Akkermansiaceae bacterium | reverse complement strand
GGATACGCATTGGCGCAATACGATGAGGGTGCACCGGTTTATCCTCCCTCTTCCCATCAAAAATCGACAATCGTCACTCAACCATAGTCAATTTGTCCCGTTGTTCATCACACTCTACTCTGTCGGCGCATTCCGAAATACGCCACTCCCAGTTCGCCAGGTTGAAGGCGCCCGTCGTAATGATGATGGCGGGGAGTTCATGGGATCAGCGGATTCCAAACTTTTTCGAAACCCCAGCCCTCGAAGTCTATTACATTAGCCGTAGCAAACTGTGTCACGCCAGCTTGCCTCAGCGTCAACGCAAGCCGTGCATCGAAAATCCGGCGGCGGGCAAAGTCTCTGCCCCCGGCCAGGCGCCAGACCTCATCCATCACGTTGGCATTTTCCACACGCAAGACGTTCGGGATCTCCCAATAAGTCTTCACCAAATCACGCGCAGCTCTGGCAGTCAGAGCCCTTGCCATCACCGCCGGGTTCCTCAGCAAAACATACAACTCCACAAGCACGTAATCTGTGATGGCAATTTGCACCGATGGAACGCCCAGATTTTGCCGCAGAAAGCTCACCGCAGCCTCATGCCAGATGGAATTGGGATTGAGCGAATAGAGCAACAGATTGCTATCGATGCTGATCATGACGGATCCTCCCGGAGTTCGTCACTTGCTGAGAGCGCTTTAAGATCAAGTTGATCGAAGTTTGGTCGAAAATCCCCACTCTTCAGCATAGGAAGCGCCCATGGCTTGGTTGACGCCTTCACTGGGTATGCCAGCGCCATGTATTCTATTCCCCGACGCACCACCTCCGCCAGCGACCATTCCCGTTGATCGGCAATGGCTTTCGCCTTGTAATAGAGTTCGTCCGGCAACTGCACTTGAGTTTTAATCATGATGGCATTTTGCCCTCTGTGGCAATTTCGTCAAGACCACTCTTTGCAAAAACCCACCACCCATGTGTGTGGTTTCTATGGCTTGATCGCCCTTACGAAATCGAATCCCCGTCGCCGGTCTTGCGGATTTCCTTGCCCGTTGCGGTTTTCGTTGATCCCGCGAACCAACCGGTCGTCAAGCGTTGTGGCTAAAAGGGGCTGCCGACGGGACGGTCGGCGGCTCCGTATGGTCTGACGAATCCGGGCGTATCCGTCACGGAGATGAGTGTGGCTATGGTCCTGCGGGCTTCGGTGGCTCGGGGGCGATGAGCTGAGGCAGGACTTTGACCAGAACCCGCTCGCCTGGTTTGGCAGGGGCACCGATGAAGACCATGTCTCGTCCGGTCGGTTGGCTGAACAGGCGGGTTTCAAAGATCACCTCGCCTTTGGGATTACCGATCAGGAACGGGATGAAGCCGCCGTTTTCCGAGGCGTTTGATTTGACGAGACTCATCTCGCCTGCCGGTAACTTGCTGGCTTGCCCGGCGAACTTGACCTGAAGTTGGGTGGGGGAAAAATTGAAAAAGCGGATGGTACCGGGCGGGAAGACATCCAGCGCATCATTCACGCCGTAGAGCCTCAGGGGCAATCCAGTGGCGTTTGGCACCGGATTTACCAGAAATAACATCCGCCGGGCACTCGCAATCAGAGGGGTCTCGCCCACCAGCTTGTAGGTGAGTTCTCCATCCGCAGCCGTGACTTTTTCAAACAGCTCCAGAGCATTTCCATCCTTCAATGGATAGTACCGCGAGCGGTTGCCGGGGGAGAACTCTAGCGGCAGGAAACTTTTGCCATCCCGATAGAAGACCGCAGTGATCGGGAGCGGTTCCCAGATCACGCAGCAGAATTCCACTGCAGGTTTTGCAGCGGCGGATTGGGCGTGCATCTGCTGGGGGCATGCCAACATAAGAAGGAGGCAGGCGGTGGATAGAAACGGGAAATATCTTCGTGTTGTCATGCTTGGGGATTAAATTCTACTTGCTGCGAGACGGTTTTTGCGTGGATGGCGGACTGGCCGGTATAATCTCTGAAATAGACTGGATTGCAATCTCGGTCAGTCCCTCAGCAGGTGGGCCGATGATGACCAACTCGCGAACGGTGCGTTGGGCTAAAAACCGGTTTTCAAGGAGGATGCGACCTTGTTCGTTCTTGATGATCACTGGTAGAAACCCGCCAGCCTCCGGGAGTTCGGGAGTGACGACTTTCAATGCGCCTGGCGGCAGATCGTGAGTCGCTCCACCGAACTCGATCCGCAGGAGACCCGGCGTTTGGTTGAGGAAGCGATAGCAGCTGGCTGGAAAGGTTTCCAACGAGTCATCGATTGCGAGAACTCGCAGGGGAAGGCCGTTGGCATCTTTCTTTGCGTCGATCAGGAAGAGTATCCGTTTGACGTCAGGCAGGAGTGGTGCTGTCCCGACCCGCTCGTATTCAGGCGGTGCACTGGAATCTATCGCGCCGGCGACCGTTGTCTTACGGATGAACCATTCCATGGCTTCAACGCCTTTGAAAGGATAGGCTTTTGAGCGCTGACCCACGGATATCTCGATGGGCAGGTATCCGCCGCCACAATGATAGAAGAGTTCTGGGTAGGCCAGCTTTTGCAGGGCAACACAGGAGAATTGGATCGATCCCGAATGACTGGGACTCCCATCCTTCGCTTGCAGGGCGACCGGGAGGGCGAGGAAAATGAGGGCGAAAAGCAGCCGCAGGAGTGATTGGGTTTTCATCGGTAAATGGGGCTTAAACTTCATTCGGACTCAACCAGCGGAATCTTACAATTTCAAAACGACGACCAAATTTTTGGTTGATGGCGTTGAGTGTGGTGCCGGAGGGGGACGCTTCATCCCACGGTTCATTGTTCGCGGCATCCGTGACGGAATCAAGGTATTCCGGGAAGCGCTGCACCACCGCCTCGCAGGTGGCCTGCGCGAGGATTTGCTTACCGTCCTTGGTGCGGGCCTCGCCGTAGCCGCGGATGCGGAAGCTGTCGGAGCGCGCGGCCAGACGCGGGGCGAGCGGGAGCAGTAAATCCGCTTGAGTGATGTCTCCGGGGATGCCCGTGGTGACCATGGTGCCAGCGCCGAGGACGGGAGGACCATTGAAGGCAGCAGCCGTATATCCAGTCGGAGCAGTGCCCCCGGCCGCCGCCCGGGATGCGGCATTGATCCCGCTGCCAGCAGCGGCTTCCAGATCGAGGGCCGCTTGCAGGGCTCCGGTGTAGGATTGGGCTACATCGAGCGGGCCCATTTTATGGTTGATGAAATCCGACAGGCTCATGAAGGGGCCGCGGAGTTTTACCTGATCTACGATCCCCTTGGCGAGGGCGCTGACTTGCGCGTCGCTCAGACGGGAGAACCCGGACCATTGCGGTTTGGCTCCGGCGGGTTTGACAGGGGAGTCGCTCGATGGAAACGGGCTGCCGGAACTTCCGTCCGAACCGCCGTTTTGCGCGTAGTTCACTGCCAAGTTGCGATTGGCCCGCAGGAAGGCGGTCCATGCGGCGACGGAGGTGGAATTCACGTTGAAGGCTCCGTCAATCAAGCTGTAGGCGGCCATCTTTTTGTAACCATCATTTGCCGCCAATTCCGCGGTGACAGCGGCGGCGGTCTTGCCGGGCGGGAGATAGGGGTGCAGGACTGGATTGGCCTGCGCGGTGGTGTGATCGGCGGAGATGAACTGGGTCAGCGTGTCGGTAAGGCTCCCGGTCGCTGAGTATCCGCCGCCGCCGATGGTGAAGGCCGGCGCGATGCCGGACAGGAAGTAGCGGTCAAACAGGGCGTCGTTGATCAGCCATGAAAAATCCTGTGCCACGTTGTCCCCGGAATTTACTTGTAGGACTTGTCCGTAAGCCGAACTCGGCAGGATCATGGGACTCGACCACGAGTTTCCCACCGCTTGAAATGGATCCGTGCCTAGGATCGAAAGATTGGCATCTGAAAATGCCGCGAGAGAGAAGAGGGGACTCGAGGAAATGTTCGTCATGGGCACTGCGGTGGATCCACTGCTCTGGTAGCTCAATCCCCAGAACGTGTTCCTCGCCGCTCCGGAGAAGTCGATGCCACTGTCATTCAATACCGC
This sequence comes from Akkermansiaceae bacterium, assembly GCA_026461385.1. Lineage (GTDB taxonomy): Bacteria > Verrucomicrobiota > Verrucomicrobiia > Verrucomicrobiales > Akkermansiaceae > Luteolibacter. Next base: position 6,418 of record JAPJNB010000068.1, on the reverse strand, counting down.
GAAAGTGCTGCTGGCCGTGACGTGCCGATAGATCTGGTTGGGGAAACAACGGTTATAGTATTCCCTATTCATCTGTGAGGGTGCCGGGTTGAAGCGGGCGAACATTTCGTAGGATTTCCGGGTTCCCAGTCCTCCCGGGCTGACGGGCTTGATCAGCAGGCTATGGGCGCCGTAGATCACCTTCGTGTTGACCAACGCACCCACCGTCTCGTTGCGAACGTAAGCGTTGCCAGGAGTGATGTATTCGTCCCCAATGGCTTGGTTTCTATTTTGCCATACGGATGTGAGGAGATACTGGGTTTGCTCTCCCAACAGGGTCATGTCGGCCGCGAGCGATGCTGGGGTGACCGCTGTTCCTTTGGGCAATCTCGTATCCATCTCGTGCCTACCCCCTCCACCTCCTTTGCCATCGACGCTACCCAGAAAAGAGAACGCCACCCGGTCATCCAACCGCACATTGATCGGGTTGCTGCCCTTGAGCTTGGTCATGATGATGCCGCTGTTATTGTCCGTCGCATAGCCGAGCACGGCCTCGCCGGAGCCCACGCCGCCGGACGGTGCGGCGATCGGTGAGGCAATCACCACCTCTCCTGGCTCGATGAACAGCGGTCCCTTGATCAGGAAGATGAGCTTATTATCGCCGATAGAGGTCATGTTGTTTTTCAGCAAGGCTTCCACGCCGATATTTTCAGTAAATGTCTTGACGTTTCCGGTCGTTGTCACCTCGAACGCAACCCTGCCCGGAAAACCCACACCGAGAGTCACGGCGAGGTTTTCGCATTTGATTTTCCGGTTGTAGGGATTCCAAAAGTAAAACAACGGATCAAGACCGACGGCGAGGTCGGCCGTTTGATTGGGAGCGGCGCCGGACACATTTTTTGCCAGCATGCTGACCAGAATGGATGTCCCCAGATTGACGGGGGCATAGTTGGCCCTCGCAGGCCGGTAAAGGTATCTGCCGCTAGATCCGGTTTCCAGATCCCAGATTTCTCCTCCACTCACGCCATAGTAATCACTGATGGGACTCCCCTCGGAGCTTCGATTGGGAAAATAGGCGCGGGCCGACATCGTGTAGTCGCCGCCGCTGCCGGAGAGTCGCTTGTAGAGATTCGCGTAGTCACGCAGCGCCCACCAGTTCGGCCCGCGTAGAGTGCTTTTTGCAAGCGGGATGCTGGCCGCGAACGGCGTGCCAGTGCCAGTCGGCATGCCCGATTTGTCGCGCCACAGGAAGCGCTCGTTCACCGGTAGCCCGGCGGGCTTCTGCGGGGCGCTGAGTGTGTCGCCATTTCCCACGAACTCGCCTGCTTGCTGGTTAAATTGGGTCGCATTCTCCGCCTCCGCGTCACCATCCATTTCGAAAGCGAGGCTTAGGTCGCGGCGCAGCCCGCCTTTCTTCGAATCGGCCAGGACGCCCCGGCTACCGAGGGTCATGTCGTGGCGGCCATCGCGGAGCCATGTGCTTTGATTGGTGGCGCCCATCACCAAGGGCATGTCCGCGGTGCTGAGTGCTTTGTCGAGGTTTTCGAGCCATGGATTACCGACTGTTTTGGTGACGGGATACTTGGTTTTTCCTGAAAATGGCCCCTCGAAGCTGCCATGGTCCGGGCCGGGCGCTGCACTGAGCCGCGCGGATTGTTTTCGTTCGTTGTTGGTGAATTTCCCCTCGCTCCAACCCAGATCGGCTTTCAGACCGAGGTCTTCGACCCAGTAGGCGTAGGCTCCGGAATCGACCGTCACCTTGGGGACTTTCACCGAGGTCGCGGCGTCCTTCCCCGTAAAAAGCTGCATATCCGTAGTGGCGGCCGCTGCCGTGGCGTCGGCGACGGCGGAGGGACTGTCCGAAACCAGCCAGCGCACGAACGCCTTGGTGCTTGGGGTGGCGGGGTTGAACGCGCTGGTGTCCCAGACGCCGGTCCATTGCGCGCGACCCGGGGTGGCGGCTTTGGCCGTAGGCAGGATTTCCGCGGCGGCGGTGACCCGCTGGTCAGGCCCGAGAGATTTTTGCAAGTCGCCGATGGCCAACGTGAGGGCCAAGCGAGCGTTCGCCTGCGCCAGCGCCATGGCCTGACCTTGGGTGGACGACCGCAGCGAGATGCTGGAAAGGGTGAGTAAACCGACGGCGATGACCGTGAGAAGGATCATCAGGCTGAGCGTCACCACGAGGGCGAATCCTTTTTCGCTGGGAGTTCGGGCGGACGGATGGTTCCGCAACGGGTGCGCGGTCGTCTTTGGATTTTCCAACATTTTACTCAAGGAATGAATGCTGTTTTTCTGACTGAATGTGCCCGAACCATGAGGAGATTTCCAGCGGATAAAGCGGGCGTTTCCGAAGTGCATCACTTGTAAATATGACGAAGCCAGCTCGTGCCGTCCATCATGTGTTTACAGGACAAATTACCTGCATTCTGGGGAGCGGCTTAAAAGCTGATGATCCGATCTTGAAATCGGCAGGCACCCCGCCAGATTCTTGACGAATGACGTTGGAAAACATCAGTGATACCGAAGGGTTCAAATTCCCAATCCGCGACAGAAAAGGGCCCGATTTCAAACGGATTTCCAACTTTATGACCGTGCAAGACGATCAACCATGCATCATTGAGAAAAACCACCAACCCAGAATACCCCATGAATACGCACAAAGACGCAAAATCGGTCCCGAAGGACCAGATGGTCGGGCTGGCGGGATTCGAACCCACGACCCCCTGCCCCCCAGGCAGGTGCGCTACCAGACTGCGCTACAGCCCGCTCGTCAAACGGACCGAGAGGGAAGCAAAGTAAATGCAGATTGGCAAGCACCGAAAATCATGACATTCCCAGTGCATGCAACGCATTAAAACCGCCATCGTCGGAGCCAGTGGCTACACCGGAATGGAATTGCTCCGCTTGCTGCTCATGCATCCGGCAGTCGAGCTGGTCGCTGTGACGTCGCGCCAAGAGGCAGGAAAACCCTTGGCAGATGTCTTCCCACGCTTTCGCAAGGCTGAGGGAGTGGGGTTGAAATTCATCGAACCCGATGCCGATGCGATTGCCGCGACCGGCGCGCGAGTCGCGTTTTTGGCCTTGCCGCACGGGATTGCGGCGGAGATTGCGCGGGCATTGTTAGAACGGGGGCTGCGGGTCATCGACCTCAGCGCGGATTTCCGCCTGCGCGATGCGGCGGTGTACCAGGAATTTTACGACCACCCCCACCCGGCGCCAGACTTGCTGAATGAGGCGGTTTACGGCTTGCCCGAGGTGCGGGCAGCGGAAATTCAGCGGGCCCGCTTGGTCGCCGCGCCCGGGTGCTATCCGACGAGCATTCTTCTGCCCTTGCTTCCGTTGTTGCGAAACAACTTGATCGATCCCACAACGATCGTGGCCAACTCGATGAGCGGCGTCAGCGGTGCAGGCCGCAAGGCAGACTTGAATCTGCTATTCTGCGAATGCAACGAAAGTGCCCGTGCGTATGGAGTTCCCAAGCATCGCCATCTATCGGAAATCGAGCAGGAATTGAGCATCGGTGCCGGCGAGAAGGTCACAATTTCCTTCATCCCGCACTTGATTCCAGTCAACTCTGGTATTGTCACCACCACGACCGCGACCCTGCGGGATGGAGTCTTGGCAGACGCGGTGGGCACGGCGCTTGACCACGCCTATGCGGGTTCGGAATTTGTTCGGTTGCTCGGGCGGGGGGGCTGTGCGGACACCAAAAACGTCACTCGCACCAATTTCATCGACATCGGCTGGGAGTGTGATCCGCGGACAGGTCGGGTCATCCTGATGAGTGCCGAAGACAACCTCGGAAAAGGCGCAGGCGGGCAGGCGGTCCAATGCTTCAACCAAATGTTTGGCCTCAACCCAACTGATGGGTTGCAAAATTTTTAATCACCGCTCACTCTCCGCCCCCTTTTGTGACATTCATCCATGGACTTTCCATTCAACCGAATCAAAGGCGGCGTCGGTGCCCCGCAAGGATTTCTAACGAGCGCGGTTAGCTGTGGCATCAAGACGCCAGGCAGCAGCCGTTTGGATCTTGCGCTCATTTACTCGGAGAATCCGTGCAGCTCAGCCGGCACCTTCACCACCAACCGCGTGAAGGCCGCACCCGTCCGCGTCTCGCAGGCACACCTCCGGAAGGGCGAGCTCCGGGCGATCATCGCCAACTCGGGAAATGCCAATGCCTGCACCGGCGTCCAAGGCATTCATGACGCCAACGCCATGTGCGATGCCGTCGCCAAACCGCTCAAGCTCAACCGCTCACAAATCGGCGTAGCCTCCACGGGGGTCATCGGCTTGCCCATGCCAGCCATGCGGCTGGAGCCAAAGTATGGCGAACTTCTCGAACGCCTCGGCTCCAAGAATGGCTCAGACGTCGCCGCCGCCATCATCACCAGTGACACCCACGCCAAGGAAGTCGCGATCTCCTTCGACATCGGCGAGCATCGCGTCCGGCTCGGAGGCTGCGTGAAGGGCGCTGGCATGATTTCCCCGAGCATGGCCACCATGCTCTGTTTCATCACCACCGATGCAAACCTCTCAAGCGACAACCTCCGCAAGGCCGTCCTTGAATGTGTGGAAGACAGCTTCAACCGCATCACCATCGATGGCGACATGTCAACCAATGACACCGTCATGGTTCTCGCGAATGGTGCCTCGGGGATGCCTTTGATCCGACGCAACAGCGTGGCGTGCAAACAATTTCGCGAAGCGCTTCGTTGGCTGATGTTAGAACTCGCCAAAGCCGTCGTCCGCGATGGTGAGCGGGTCACCAAGTTTGTCACCGTCAAGGTCGAGGGAGCGCGCACCTATCTGGATGCGAAAAAAGTCGCCGAGGCGGTTTGCAAATCCGCATTGGTGAAGTCGTCATGGAATGGTGGGGACCCGAACTGGGGCCGCATCATTCATGCCGTCGGCTACTCACGGGCTCGCATCCGTGAAGAGCTGGTCGATATTCATATCGGCGGTAAGGCCGCATGCATCGGCGGGCTTCAAGCAAGCACTCCGATGGATGAACTGCGTGATGCGGTGGCACACCCTGAGTTTGAAATTGTCATCAATCTCAATCAAGGCGATGCCAGCTATGTCATGTATTCGAGCGACCTATCTCCGGAGTACATCGACTTTAACCGCTCAGAGTATGCGTACTGGAAACAGGCGCGTAAAGACGGCCTGGTCTAACGGATGGTGCCGGATGCGTCCGCTGCGGTAAAGTCATTCGCTGGCGATCGGCACCACGAGGGTGGGAACCGATGCTTTGCGGACCATTCCCTCCGCAACGCTGCCAAGCAAAAGCGAAGCAATCATCCCGTGGCCATGCGATCCGACCACCACGAAGTCTGCCCGCTTTTCCTTGATGCGTTCTAACAACAAGTGAAGCGGGCTGCCATCTGCGAGGTGAGACGTGGCCGATGGAATCACCGTAAGCACCGCATCGAGCACTTCCTGCAGCTTGAGCGCAGCCCTTCGCCTTGCCTCTTCGTGGAATTGGTAAATTGCAGGAAACTCATCCGGGGTGAAGCCGTAGGCGGTGTAGCTGGGTTCTGGCTCAACGGCATGGAACAACTCCAGCGTGGCCCCAAAGGCTTTCGCCATCTCGATGGCGTGCTTGGTAACGCTGGGGGTGGCATTTGAGAAATCAACGGCGACGATCATCATTTTCATAGCCTGCCAGCGATACCACAATCACGCACTTGCGTAAAGAAGCATCGCCGTTGCCATGGCGGATTCATTTCGGCGGCGTGATGAATCTATTCACCATCCGCCTTCTGGCCCGTCATCAAGTCAGGGAAATAGTCCGCATTGGTGTTGTTGCGCTCGATTTCTTTTTCGATCAACTCGATGGCGCCGGGATCGTCCGTGGCTTTCAGGCGATCGACTTGCATCTCCAGCCCGTGCGTGTAGAGACCTGAAAGTTCCAACAGATTTGCTTTCAACTGCTCGTCGATCGCCGTTTCTTTTTCTTCGAACTTGGCGGCAATTTCGTCGATGTCTGGGATACATTGCAGGATTTCACTGGGAGTCGTAGGAATCCGTATGCCATCGATTTTCCATTCCTTGATGGCTTCCCGAACCTTGTCCTCAGCGAAGTCCCTCTCGTAATGAGTTCGTCGGGCTTCGCGCATGAGCAACCGTTCGAAATCGGTGAAGTTACGAGTCAAGTCTGTTTGGTGCGCCGTGAGCAATGGCTTGGCGCGATCCAGCATGATTCTGCGGGCTCGTTCGAAAAATCCTGCCACGTCATACTTGGGCGCAGCGTGCACAGGGGCAGCCACTTCTGGCGCGGGCGCGGGCTCGGGCACGGGCTCGGGGGTTGGCTCGGTGACTTGTTCTTTTACAGGCACAGATGGAGGCGTGGGTTTAACGGTAGGTTCGGCTGCGGATTCGGCTGCGGGCTCCGTTTTTTCAATGTTCGGCTCCGGTTTTTCTTCCGGCTTCACTT
>JAPJNB010000067.1 GCA_026461385.1 Akkermansiaceae bacterium | reverse complement strand
CCCCCTGCACGCAGTTGACGACCTGCTTGGTCGCGTATCCCAAGTCCGTGAGAACGGCGAAGGAAGATTCCTCGTGTCGAAAAACAAATCCCACCGGGTCTGCGGCATCGTGCGGCACGGAGAACGGAAGCACGCGAAGATCCCCGATTTGAAATTCCGCGCCGCTGGCAAAAAGGTTCCAGTTGGCCGAAACACCTGATCTTTTCAGTGAGTCGGCGGTGAGGGGATTGGTGAAAACCGGCACGGAACTATTAGCGCAAAAAACTCGGAGACCCTTCGTGTGGTCGCCATGCTCGTGCGTCAGAATCACGCCCGCTAGGGAGTTGGCCTCGACGCCATGAGTATTTAAGTGCCCATTAATCCGCTTGGCCGTCAATCCGATATCAATCAAAACGGAGGTTTCTGTGGTTTGAAGCAAAACGACATTTCCCGAACTACCGCTGGCAAGAATGGTGACGCGCATGAGGTGGAATTCAGGAAATAAAGTGCCAATCGAACATTTGAAACCGCGATTTTACAGGATTTAAGGATTCGGAAAATGGTATTTTTGATACGAAGCCCTCGTGGCCTCAAAAATCCATGACACCGTATCAGGTCCGTTAATGTGCCACTGGGTGCAGGACAAAAAAGTTAGGCGGCTAATTTGATGTCTGGATTTTGCCAGCGTCTGGCCTTGAGTTGTTGCTTAGCGTTGATGGTTTTGAGTTCTTTCCAAGCGTCATCAAAGTTTTGCCCAAGGACCAAGCAGCGCAGACTCAGTATGTTTTCGGCACCGGACTGACTCCAGAACATGCCAGACTGCTTGAGTCGGCGACCGACAACGGTTTTGCAGCCTGCTTCGATGACACCGGAACCGAAGAACAGCCCCTCTTGGCGGTAGCGCCCGTAGTGGGTTCTTGTTGAATGGCTATCAAGGTAGTTGATCTGGTTCTGGATGGCATCGCATTTTGATTGGGGCCAAGTCGGATTGGCGATGAGGAGAGCGCGGGATTCGATCAGAAGAGCGGCGGGGCTTGATTGTTTCATTTCGTGACACCATCGGGCGCGTAGGGAAGCTGCTTGATCTTGGTTTTGGTCGTGGATGGCGGCAGCCAGTTGACCGACATGTTCACAGGCGTGGTAGAAGTCGAGGATTTCAATGGCATCAGGGAAAGTGAGCCGTGCATTTTCCCAAATCCACGCTGCACCGTCGCCGATGAAGACGACCCGCTTGGCCTGATCGAGGCCTCGCCGCCGGGCTTCCTGATGGAGCAGGATAGCGATCTCACGACACCCTTGATAGGTGCCGACATAGCTGGTGGAGTCCGGGTCACGCAGGGGGTTGCCATCCTCGTCACGCAAGGGGAGACCTTGTGCATCGAGGTCGGTTTGGGTGAAGACACATCCGAGTTTGGCCTCGCGGGTGCGGGAGCTGCCATCTTGCTGTCGCCCTTTGCGACCAAGAAGCTCCTCCGGGCGCATGGGCGTGCCTGTGCCATCGCATGAGACGTAGAGCACGTCGATGGAGTTGGAATGCGGAGGCGCAGCGCTCATATCGCCGAGCGCCGAGCGTAGTTTTGGGGCGACGGTGGCGACTAGGCGTCCCAAGTCACGGGCATCGAAGCTCAATCCAGCGTAGGCGAAGAGATCGTTTGACGCCTCTTGGTAGGAACCCGCCCTGCTGGCGGCCCGGCAAATGAGCTTGGCCACGGCGGGTGTGTATGCTCCTTCCAAGCAAAGAGCGTCGTCGAGGGGAAAGCGTCCGCCGCCGATTTTGGCGTTATGCAGATAGTTGCGTCGCAGTTCAAAAGGACCGAAGAGGGAGTGGATGGTGCGACTGCGATTACGGTGGATGCTTTCAAAGGCAGCCGGTAGCTCGTTGTCGGGTAGCAACTCGCGGTCATTGTAGAGCTCGGAGATGATCCGCTGACCGTCACGCAGCAGAGCTTCGCGCAACCCGGTCTCGACCCATTCGTGACGTTCACCCAGCCCAGGCGATCTCAGCCTTTCTTTGGCTTTGGCGATAAAGGCTTCTGTTTCGGTGAAGCGTTCCGCACGCGTTTCGGTCTGGAGTTTTTTTTACTCTCGGCGCTTTCGCCAGATCCGTCATTGGCGGCACGCATTTGGAGAGTGCTCTCAATGTTGATGCGGGCCAGTTCGTCAGTGAGTTCCTCGTAGCGCTTGGCGTTGTCGATGTCTTCGCGCAACTGAGGAGCCTCTGCGGCGGGAACCCGTCGACTGATGTTGCGACCATCGCGCCAAACTTGATGCTTGTAGTAGGGGCCGACCCGGCGAGTTCCGCCGGCATCTGGGTCGGGACGCTCACGCCACTCTTCGGCGAGGGTTCCTGGCTGCATGGTGGTGATGGAGGCTATTTGATCGAGCAAGGCTTTGCGGTTGGATTGGTGAGATGAAAATGAGGTCATACATAATGACAATGTCTAGCACATAGACACTAGACAAGCCAAAAAAATAGCGTCTCTAAAAGGATCGCTGACTTTTTTGTCCTGCACCCCGTAAGCAGAACACCGCTGAATTTATCTTGAGAGTAAATTAAATTCAGAATACTTTGTTTTCTGCTATTTCAAGCATCAAATGAAATAGGCGACAGGACTGCAACAT
>JAPJNB010000066.1 GCA_026461385.1 Akkermansiaceae bacterium | reverse complement strand
TGTTTGGCGTGACGGGATTCGTGGGGACCGCTGCACGCTGCTCGACGACAATGCGGGCGTCTGGTCGAGCACTATCATTCGGCGCCGGGTCGAATTCAGGAGCCAGGAGCACAAACTCGTCAGAGACGGCATTTGCGAGGTCACGCGCCCGGGTTGGCGACACATCGAGCACTGAGACGTTGATGAGTACGGTGCCTTTCTGGGCAGTGGCCCTGACCTTGGCTCTCAGTGAGTCGGCAGATATGCCGAGATTGCCGCTGTCAACCGTGCGCTGCGCCAGCGTGCTGCTCGTGATTAGCTCGACGTACGACAACAGGCTTTCCTGGGACAGCCGGTTTCCGCTGTATAGATCCTGAATCGTCGATCCAGAAGACGTCGACACGTAGAGCCGGGTGGAAGCTTGGTACTGCGGGGTTGTCACCAGCGTGAAAATCAGCGCATCTAAGAAAACAAAAAGAGCCGTCACGCAAACCGTAACCCAGCGTGCCCGTAGCACTTTCGCGTAGTCCTGAAGGTTCAAGATCCCAAGTATAGACCCGGGAAAACTCTGCGACGACAGGTCCTAATCGCACCGGCCGGCCACCCTGTTTGGATAATCCTCGGGCGATGGCGCCAAATGAGTCAGCGCGAATAGTTGGAGCTACAGCTCCGCTGGGCAAATACCAACACCGAAATCCCCTGTTCATCGAAGACCACGCCCGCTACGCTCTGTCCTGCCCGCGCAACGCCGCGTCACCTGGCACTAAAGTTGTTGCTGATCCTGTTAGTGGTTCCCCAAGGATTTGTGCCCGGTCAGCACTTCGTTTGTAAGGAGCGAAAATGCAGCTCACTCAGGGGTTCTTGTCTTTTATCCGGCGCATGGTGGGCCAAAAACAAGTGCTGCAGCAACTGCAGGTACTGCAGCAGCAGCACCAACTGCAGCAGCAGCAGTACTGGCAACAACAGCAACAGCTTCTCGCATTGGCCAATGGCCTGCAATATCGCTTTACGGATCCCAAGGCGGTTAAGGCTACAACCACCTATAAGCGGTGCGCTCAGATAATTTCCCTGCTTTCACCCATGGATGTTGAAGGAGCGAAGTATTCGCGGATCGGAAAGGAATTCGACGGCGGGTATGTAATGCTGGAAGATTTTGAGTCGGCTCCTATTGACGCTGCCTACAGTTTCGGTATCGCCGATGATGTTTCCTGGGATCAGGAAATCGCCGACAGAGGGATAGACGTTTATATGTACGATCACACGATCGATAACCTGCCTACTTTGCATCCCCGATTTCGATACTTCAAGCTTGGGATAACAGGTGAGAAGAACGACGCGGATTTAAAGACACTCAATGAAATTCTCGCTACGAACGGCCACACTCAGCACAAAAATTTAATTATGAAAATGGACATCGAAGGCTGCGAGTGGGATGTCTTCCAGAAAGCTGAAGAGAGCATCCTCGATCAATTTGCCCAGATTGTCGTGGAGTTTCACGGCCTGGTAGCAGCCGTATATGACCACGAGGCACTAATGACTGTCGTGAGCGTGCTTGAAAAAATCAACAAGACGCATCAAAGTGTCCATGTGCACGCCAATGGCAGCACAGTTCCGTTGTTGATCGGCGGGCTTGCCATCTCTGATGTCATGGAAGTGACTTATCTCAGACGTGGCGACGGGAAACATAAATTTGTTCTCAATGCCAGGCAGTTCCCCACTGAACTCGATCAGCCGACTTATCAGGGTGGATATGATGTCTATCTGGGCAGATTCGATGGCGATTCACAGATGATTGAGCAAGTTTAGTTTTTAAGAAGTGGAGGGACGGCTGCCCAAGGGACGGCCTGCCCACCCCGCATAACCGACGACAAGGGCCGACTCAACATAAGTTTGTGTGGTGAAGCTGCGCGGCTGCACTGCACGCTCAACCCGCATACGATAGGCTGAGGTTCAGAACATGAGTTCAAGGCTTGGGAAGCACCCTAGCGAGACGCGGCAAACGAATACTACGCCCCCGAAATGATGCAAGAAGACGCGCGAACGCGCCGCCGTTTTATGCCTCGGAGCGGTCGTACGCTCCATCTCAAGGGCAGCTCCGTTCCACCGAGTCGTCTCGGTATTGGAGTGCTGCTTGTTATTGCAGCAGTCCATCTCACAGCTGTGCTGCTATCTCACCCTGCGCCGGCCTATCTGGCCCCACGATTCACCCTGATGATCGCGCTGGCATTTCTTGGTTTTCTCCTAATGGCTACTATGTCAATTTCACTTCTAGCGACGTCGCTTGTTATCGTACCGACACTTCAGTTAGGTACGGTGCGAGCTGCCGGCATAGAGTTTGACCCGACTTTTCTTTTCGGCGCAGCACTAAGCGTCGGTCTCTTGGTTCGGTTATTCAGCCAGCAGACTGTTCCCCGACGTGCATGGACATCTACGGGCACGATTTCCCTCTGGACGATTATCGCGGCAACCGTCGCAGTCGTACTCTCATCGATCGCAAACGGTCAGAGCCTGTCGAATTCCATGCCGTGGTTTGTGGCGGCCAGCGTTGCGTTGGCTCTCATCTTGAGTGCACGCCGAGGATATCTCAGGCCTAGCGCAATTCCGGTTGCCCTCCTGACGGGATTTGCCCTCACCGCTACGTCGGATTTGCGAAGCTATCTCCGGGGCACGGTCGTCGACACAGGGGTCAACGCGGGTAGATTCGTCGGCGGCTTGGGAGACTACGAGTTACTCGGGGAATACTATGCGGTGGCGATCGTCATCGCGTTGGCAACACTTATTCACGGCCATCGATTAGCGGTTTCTGTACTGGCGATATACGTGATCGGACTCGGCCTCATTCTTTTATTCGCAACGCACAGCCGGAGCCCTGTCATCCTGCTCGCTCTTGCGTGCCCCCTACTCCTAGTCGCTCCGGCTGTGGGACGCACCGCCTCTAGGCCGCGCTTGGTTCTCACCATTGCTGGCGCTGCATCCCTTGGAATGGTGTTAGCACCCCTCATCTCATCGTCCAATACTTTTGCTCGCGTGTTGAGCACCGTCGACCGAGGCGACTTTGTAGCAACGATTAACCGGAGTAGCGTTTGGCCAATTGTCATCTCGGATCCCAAGTTTCTCTCAGCCGGCCTATTCGGCAACGGCCCAGTAGGGGTTTACGAATGGTTCGGAGTATGGCCGCATAACCTCGCGCTGTGGACAGTATGGTCCCTCGGCATAATGGGATGCATCTTCGTAGCGTTACTAGCCGCTACGGGAATTTCGGGAATCGTTCGATGGCGAAAAAACGGTTGGTTAACAGTCACACTCGGTTTCAGCCTCATCGTCCTGTTTGCTGATCAGCTTGTCGTCGAATTTCCACGCGAAGGATCAATGGTCTTATTCGTCCTCGCGCTCTGTGCGCTCGTGGGTGCAACGTCGATCGCGGAGAGGAGCGAGTCACTTGGTCACACCGCGGTTTAGCACACTGCACAGCTACTACCGGCTTCTAGCGGGCAACCGACGACTCAGCTGTGCGGCAATTGCAGCCAGTGCCGCTAGCGGTTTGGCAGAGGCTCTGGGACTCGCGTCCTTGCTGCCGATTCTCCAAAAAGGAGACGCGACTCTTCGTTCCGTAGCGCCCTGGCTCGGTGTCCTCGCGGCGTTCCTGATCGCGTCGACAGGCCTGCGGCTCCTGGTCGATGTCCTGATCGGTAAAATTGTTACCCGCGTGGAGCTCAGAGCGCGGGAACAGTTGCTCGACCGCTTGGTGAGCGCGCGTTGGCAGGACGTGTCGAAGCTGAGCCACGGCGACACGACTTCCGCATTGATGTCCGAGGCGCAGCAGTTGAGCAACGGTGTGTATGCCCTACTGAACGGCGTCGCGCAGTTACTGATCGTAATCATGCTCATGGCCACCGCGACGGTCTTGAATCCGTCGCTATTGGCTGCCGCAGCAGTCTTCATGGTGGTGTCGTTCCTGATTTATCGATATCGGCTAAGCAGGGTTCGCGACAATCAACAAAGCTTGAGCATCGCCAACGCTGAAGTCACTGAAGATGTTGCGGCGGCCATCGGGGATCTGCGATTCATGCGCGAATCAGGCAGCGACATTGCGTGGCAGGAGCGCACTCGAATCGATACCAACATATTAGGGAGTTTACGTCTGCGGGCACTGGTGCTCCCGTCGGTAACAAAGGTAATCGTCGACTCGATCGGCGCACTATTTCTTGCTTTTACTATCGGGGCCACTGTGTGGGCCACGAGCGGTCTAGCCTTGGGCGTGGTATTCGTGGGCATTTTCTACCGAGTGATCGCACGCGTCCAGGCAGCGCAGATTTCCATCAGTACTGCATCAGCACAGCTTCCCTGGCTCACAAGGTGGGACGCTCGGCTAGCTGCCCTGAGCGATCGGCACTACGCCGGCGTCACCTCAAACACGTACGAGCCCACGACACCCCCGCGCATTGAGCTGTCGGGCGTGACATTCAGCTACCCAGGACGATCGCCCGTAATAATCGACTCCAGCTTCGTGATCGGCTCAGGTGAGCACGTGGCCCTAATCGGGGCATCCGGAAGCGGGAAGTCAACGCTTGTCGACGTGATCTTAGGCCTCGTCGAACCAGATGTTGGCGAGGTGCGAATCGATGGCGAGATTCTCGGGCCAGATGGCTGGGCGGCGTTTCGGAGATCGGTCGGCCTAGTGCCGCAAGACGTGGCGATGCGGAAGGGCTCATTGGCGGACAACATCACCTGGGATCGCCCCATCGACCACGAGGCCTTGCGGGACGCCGTTACACGGGCTGAGCTAGCGTCATTTGTCAAGACACTAGACGCGGGTCTGGATACTCAGATCGACTCCAAGACGATTGGTCTCTCCGGCGGGCAGCGCCAACGAGTCGGACTGGCACGCGCGTTCTACCGGAATCCCAAATTCCTGATTTTGGACGAGGCGACAAGCGGCCTCGACGGCCCAACCGAGCGAACCGTCTTCGAGACAGTGTTTCGAACAGGACGAGCGATGACAATCATCGCAGTGAGCCATAGGGAGACCATCTTCGACTACGCCGGTCGGGTTATCGCGATCGATGATGGTGCGATCGCGTCGCGACGACCGCGACACAAAGAGGCTACGACCTGACATGGGCTGGCCATCGGATGCGCTAGTCATCTGCACCCGGAACAGAATCGATGACATCAAACGATGCTTGG
>JAPJNB010000065.1 GCA_026461385.1 Akkermansiaceae bacterium | reverse complement strand
TTCCTGTCCATCGATTCCTCATTCCTGTCAGTTGCATCGGCATTTCATAGCAGTTTCATTTTCATTCACTTACACCGTATTTCAGACAATGTGACGCCGCTGTGACAAAGTTTTCCTTCGCTACCCAAGAGTAAATCGAAGCCTTCGCCGAAATGGAGCGCCTCCTCTCCGGTGCCTACCGCAGTGCCAACCTCGCCTTTCCCGATAACGACGTCCGCCTCCGCAGCGAGTTCCAAGTCGGCATCCACCAACCCGCCGATTTCGCCAGCGAGATCGAACGCACTGGAAAAGTCCACGCCGCCCGCCTCGCCAACCCCACCGCCCGGGCCGCCAAAGACCAAGCCACCCTCGTCGCCCGCAACCGCTTCCTCCTCGACGAGTTCCACCCCGCGACCGCGAGAAACCCGAAGGAAAGCCAAAGATATTTCGGCACCGATCTCACCCTCATAGACGGCATCGGCCCCGGCGTGATCGTCAGCCTGATGAGCGAGATCGGCAGCCGCGAGCACCTGCTCACCTCCTTCAAAAGCGCAGACGGGTCCTGCGCCTGGCTCGGCCTGTGTCCCTGCAACGCCATCAGCGGCGGCAAGGTCCTGCGCAGTGCCACCCGCAAAGTCAAAAACCGCCTGAGCGAAGCCCTCCGCCTAGCCGCCTTCGGTCTGGAGCGATCAAAAACCAAGCTCGGGGAATATTGCCGGAGGATGAAGAGACGGCTCGGCAAAGCAGAAGGCATCATAGCCACCGCCCACAAGCTGGCACGCATCCTCTACACCCTAGTCGCCAACGCCGCCTCCTATGACGAAAGCCAAGCCTTCCCCGTCAAGCCCGCCACCCGGCAAAAGCAGCTCCGCCAGCTACAATCCCTCGCCAAAAAACTCGGCCTCCAAGTCCTCCCCAACCCCGCAGTTACAACAAGTTAGTCAAGTGGACTGCCCCCGTCCATCATTCTATCAGTTGGGAGGAGTGATCTTTTCCCAAATGGCCCGCTGGAACCATAGCGGCACGGGAGAGCATTTGGTTTCCAGGTCGCGGCCGTCGGTGATCTCCGCCACCCACAGGTGCTCGCCGCCGTGGCGGGAGTTGTCGAAAAGGTAGGCACGGTTGCTCTGGCGGATGGCGGGCAGAAGCAGGTCCAGCGAACGGGCGTAGCGACTCACGATCTTATCCACCGGCACATCGTGCCCCCCCAGATTCACGCGGCTTTTCACGCGGGCGATGTTGATTTGCGGGTCTTCGGTGGCGATGAAGTAGAGATAGGTCCGGTAGCCAAGGAGCCGGGCCTTTTCCAGCAAGGCCACCTTGTCCGGCGATGACATCACCGTCTCGAAGGAAAACGACACCCGCTTTTCCAAAAGCTTTTGCCGGATGAAATCCGCCGCCACGGAGGCGAAGTAGGCGTTCACGATCACTTCGAAAAAAACCAGTTTCCCATCCGAGAAGCGTAGGCATTCGGCTTCGTCATTCAGCCCTGCATTTGCCAGCAATGTTGAGTTCGCAAAAAATGGCAGGATCTCTTCGCAGGTCGTCTCCACTCCGTAGGCCCGGAGATCCAAAAAATCACGGTCGCGAATCTCCTTTTCGATCTCGTCTGGGTTTAGGTAAACGCCGAGCAATTCCGGTGGCACTACACTCTTGATCGTGCTTTTCCCCGACCCGTTCGGACCGGCGAACATCCGCAGGCGAGGAACGTTCATGGTCAGGCGATTTTCACCCGGGTTCCCACCGGCAGGTTCAAGGGCTTTTCGGTGGCTTTGACGAAGGTCCGCATGCCATCGGGGGAAACCTCGTAGATGCCGCCCTCATCGCTGATGAGCACCTTTTGCCCGGCGGCCAGGGCCTGCCAATACGCCACATCCACCGCGGCGGCGGACAAGCTGGGAATCTGCTGTTCCAGATAGTCGAGTGCTTTTTCGGAGTCGGTCATGGTGGATTGGGTTGAATGGACGGGGTCAGTCCTCGCATGGTAACATTTTCGAGAATTCTGAGCATAATTTTCTGATTTCTTTACTGTCATTTCCTTGGCGGATGAGGCGACTCACGGAACGATTGTGGCCCATGTCCAGACGTTGTGCCAGCCATTCGTTGCCGACGCTGGTGTGGGCTTTGATCACCGTCGCCAAGGCAACTTTGCGG
>JAPJNB010000009.1 GCA_026461385.1 Akkermansiaceae bacterium | reverse complement strand
TTTCGAAGGCTTCTTCGATGTCGTCCAACTCGCGATGCTCAAAAAGCGGATACTCCGCGATGCCGTGCTCGATGCGCTTCGACTGCATGACGTTCACCGAGTTATGAAGCATCGCACTGGCGAGTTCCGCCGTTTCGGGTGAGAGGAAGACCTTCGCTTGCCCTTGGCTCTGCAGGAAAACGGGCAAAGTCCCCACGTGATCGAGGTGGGAATGGGTGATGATGATCGAGTCCGCGGTGCCAGGTGCGAGATATTCGTAATGAGGAACCGCCTCCGAACCCTCGTGTTTCGGGTGCATCCCGGCGTCCAGCACGACCTTGGCGGTCTTCGTTTTCAGGAGATAGGAATTCGCGCCGATACCGGCGTGGCGACAGAGACTTTGGAAGATCATGATAAAGGCAATGCAGCAAGGCTGCTGGCCGACCATGGCTGCAACCACGGGATCTGTCAACCCACCTGCGCATGCTGGGGTTAGGGTGATTGGGAAAACGGGTTTTCCCGCGCTTGAGTGATGGTTTTTGGCATCTCGGAACTTTTCTTTCTTCCCGGGGTTGATCGAAGTCCGTTCATGAATTCAATCCGCCATCTCGCTGCCGCCATCTTTTTCATTGCATCCCTTCTGCCGCTGAGCGCGAAAGAACCGGCCTCGCCTCGGAAACCCAACATCATTTTCATCCTCGCCGATGACCTGGGGACCGGAAATTTGGGATGCTACGGCTCCGACAATTTCAAGACGCCGAACCTTGATGCCCTCGCGAAATCTGGCACCCGCTTTGAGCGCTGCTACGCAAGTCCGCTCTGTGGGCCCTCGCGAGCCATGCTCATGACGGGTCGCTACGCATTTCATACCGGCATGACCAGCAATGATAGCGGGCCTCTCCTCAAGCCGGATAAGGAAACCATGACGCCGAAAATCCTCAAATCCGCGGGGTATGTGACCGCCATGTGCGGCAAGTGGAACCAACTTCCCCTGCAACCCTCCGAATGGGGCTTTGACCAATATTTGCGATTCCAAAGCAGCGGCCAGTACTGGAATTACCAGCCGAAGGCTCAAAAATACACGCTCAACGGCAAGGAGGTTCCGCTTCTCGATAAGGAATACCTGCCCGACAAAATGCAGGAATTCGCCATCAAGTTCATCCATGGCAATTCATCCAAGCCATTTTACCTCTATTATTCCATGTCGCATGTGCATGAGGATATTCTTCCGACGCCTGACAGCATCCCCGGCAGCAAGACGCTCTATCAGGACAACGTGGCCTACATGGACAAGTTGGTTGGCAAGTTGTTGGCGGAACTCGACCGGCTGAAGCTGCGGGAGAACACCCTCGTCATTTTCGCGGGGGATAATGGCACCACCCACACCTATCAGCCGATGTCAACGATCCGCGGTCGTGAGCTCAGCGGTTACAAGGCGACCATGCTCGAAGGCGGATCGCTGGTGCCATGCGTCGCGAGTTGGCCTGGGATAGTCCCAGCGGACAGGGTGTCGATGAATCTCGTCGATTTCAGTGACATGTTGCCGACGATTTCCGAAATCGCTGGTGCGACGATGCCGACGGGTTTGGTGATCGACGGAAAAAGTTTTGCCACCCAGCTGCTCGGCCGCAACAGCACTTGGCCGCGGAATTGGATTTTTGTTGAGCTTGGGAGGCATTGGTACGACCGCAATCCAGCTTGGAAATTGAACGAAGCGGGTGAACTCTTTGACATGAAGGATGCCCCATTTGCCGAACCGCTTGTTCCTCAAGCGAGCAAGGATGGCGCGGCGGTGGCGGCACGCGCCGAATTGGCCACGGTGCTCGCCGGTCTCAATCCTGCGGGTGGAATCGTCGATCAAGGAGATGGCTCGGGATCGCATGATAAGACCGGCAAGGAAGATAAGAAGAAGGCGAAGAAAGCGAGAAGAGAGGCGATCGCCAACGGAGCCGATCCAACCCGTTTCACCGAAGAGCCGACGGGTAGCGGCGCGGAGAAGTCCAAAAAAACGAAAAAGAAAGCCGCCAAGCAAAATGAACCGGTCCCAAGCGACAGCCAGAATGCGAATCAACCGACGGACTCGGGTGAATGAAATGCGAATGGCTCAGCCTGTGTCTCAATTTTGTGGATCGGCCTTTCGAGTTTATCCATGGGCATCATGAATTGACGGCGAATCATCGGCAAGTAGACTGCCGACCTTGTCTCATCACACTCAACTCGCTGTAGTCGGCGGTGGCCCAGCGGGTCTCCGGGCGGCGGAAGTCGCGGCATCGGCGGGTTTGGAGGTGACGCTTTACGATGCCAAGCCATCGGTAGGACGGAAGTTTCTTGTCGCAGGAAAGGGTGGGCTCAATCTCACTCACGGCGAGGGATTTGATTTTTTCGTTTCGCGCTATTCTGGGCCGGATCAGCCCGCCGGGATCTGGCGGAACCTTGTGGAGGGCTTTGGCGCAGACCAACTGCGTGCTTGGGCGGCTGACCTCGGGGTCGAGACTTTTCAAGCCAGCAGTGGGCGGGTTTATCCGACGGCACTCAAGGCTGCGCCTTTGCTTCGGCGCTGGATTGAGCGGTTGCGCGCGCTTGGGGTGCGCTTTGAAATGGGGCATCGGATGGTCTCGCTCGAACGTGGAACCCCGCATCGGCTCGGATTTTCTAATGGAAATTCCGTCTCATCTGATGCCGTGATCCTTGCACTTGGCGGTGCATCATGGCCGAAGACTGGATCCGATGGAGCATGGACGGCGGTGATGGACGTGCTCGGGATCGCCCAGCACCCGCTGACACCCGCAAATTGCGGCTGGGAATGTGAGTGGACGGCTGAAATTTTGCAGGAGGCCGAGGGGAAACCGCTCAAAAATCTGCAGGTTCGTGCGGGTGAGTTGAACGTTATCGGTGAGTTGATGGTGACCCGATATGGTCTCGAGGGTGGGGCAATTTATCAGTTAGGCTCGGTTTTACGAAGCATGGCCGAGCCTTGGGTGAGCATTGATTTCAAGCCCACCTTCAGCCACGCGCAATTGGTTGCGAAGATGGAGTCCGTGCGACGCGGATTTCTTGCTGAGGCCCGAGTCCGGTGGAAACTGAGTGAAGCCGCGTGTGCGATCCTCGGACGGAGTGAGTTTTCGGATGTCGAATCGCTGGCGCTTAAGGTGAAGGACTGTGTGATTCCGTTGGCGCGGCCTCGGCCGATCGATGAGGCGATCTCGTCGGCAGGCGGCGTGTGTTGGAGCGAGACCGATTTCACGCTGATGTTCAAAAAATGTCCGGGGATCTTTGTGGCCGGCGAAATGATCGACTGGGAGGCACCGACCGGCGGATACTTGATGCAAGGTTGCTTTGCCACCGGCACCCGTGCAGCGGATTCAGCGGTTGAGTGGCTGAACCGCTCGTGATTTTAAGGGCTTTCCAAACTCGGATTCGAGGCTAGCGTGCCATGGATTTCATGAATGTTGCGGGGTTGCAGGTCTTGTGGGTGAGTGCGGTGATCGGCTTGTCTGGGTGTCAGCGGACGCGGGAAACTCGGCCAGCCAAGGCAGTTCCGG
>JAPJNB010000064.1 GCA_026461385.1 Akkermansiaceae bacterium | reverse complement strand
GCTGTGGATCCCGTCGTTCACGAACACCATGCCGAGCAAAACGACCGCGTGGTTAGGCCGGTTCTCGCCCACCGCCCAGTCAGGGGTTTCATGCGAGTCATAGCTCGACCCAGTGACGATTTCCCACCCAGTGACCAGTAGCGAGCCGGTTGTCCGCAGCGTGGCCTTGGCAAAGAAATACGTTGTGGATGAAATCTCGAATGAATCGTCCCAATTCGCTGCCACTAGATTGTTGAGCGTTCCCCACTCGATGTAATACGGCTTGCTCGTGGATTCAGGGTCCGGTGGTGTCGCGAGTGCTTGGATGTAGGCTGGTCTCGCTCCAAGGATGGCGAGCGGCACTGGTTTGGCCGAGCTCCCAGAGGATGCAGTGCCACGCACCCGAAACGAAAACCCACCCGACGTGGAAACTAACTCAGTGCCAATCCCAGGACGAGGGGTGCGGGCTTCGATGGCATCGATGAGCATGTTCCAATCGCTTGCGAGGATTGGGTTGCCAGAGCGTTTCTTGCTCGGGAGTTTCATCGTCAGTCGTTGTAGATGTCCGTGTCCCAGCCACCCCTGTCACTGGCAATCCACTCGCGCTCGATGCGATAGGCACCACCTTCTTGCGTTTGTGTCACGCTATTGAGGAGCCAGTTTCCATCGTCGGGCAAGTTCGGTTGTCTGCCGTCTGGGTTGTCGATTTGGCCGATCTTGCGCACGTCGGATGAGGCGGCGGATGACTTTCTAACGGTGGCCTGCCGCCAAGTGAGCTTTGGCGAGTAATACGACGTCTGGCCACGCTGGATTTTTTCCAATGCCTTCTTGCCGAGTTCGCTCGTCACCTTGTCCTTGTAGGAAGCACCCGAGGAATCGGCATCCTTGCCGCTCACGATCGCCTGCAAGGCTTCGACTTCCTCCTTGGCAAGCGTCTTGAACTTCTTGTGTGATAGCAACGGTTCCTCTGACAACGACAGCCCGAGCGTGTAGGTGGTCTTTTTCGGGTCGTTGTCGGCATTGTCGGTGCCTGCGTAGTTGCAGGTGATTTCCGCGATGTCGCCCTCGGTCACTTGGGCGGTGGCATTGTCGACTGAGATGAAGGAAATTTCGGGGTGCGCTGTGCCTGGACGTGGCATGAGCTTGGTGATCGAGTTACGGTGGCAAAGGAACACCTGGGTGGCCGTCCACTTGCCCTCGTGGTCGACGGCGAGCGAGTAGTTTGGCTGCGGGTAGAGTTGGCCCTGCTGGATTGCAATGTGTCGTGGCATCTTGGCCTAGACTTGGCGTCAACCGAATACAGGGACGAAATTGCCGGTGCCGGGTTTCATCCGCTCGCTCATGTCGCGCAAGATCCGGTTGGTTTCGCCGGTGAGCTTGTTGTTCTCGCGCTGGGCATCGAGCGTGCCTGACGAATATCCACCGCCGCCGACTTTCCCCAGTGAGGTGACGATGGGCGCGAAGTTTTCGGACGTGGGTTTGTTGTTTTGGCTTGGGCCCGTCGGTTGCGCTGCTGCTGCCTCTGCCACCTTCCTTGCTGCCTCAGGTTTTGGTAGCGCGTCACGGATCGATCCAAGCACGGTGTCCATGCTTTGCTTCATCCCCGTGGTGTCGATCACGTCGGCGGTGTTAGAAAACGCATCGCCGAACCGTGTGGAGATATTCTCACCGGCCTCCTTGAGCCGTTGCCCCACTTTTTCGGCCAGTGGTCCGAGTTGGTCACCCGCAGCACCGAAGCGATTGGCCGCCTCAGCGTCGAGGATCCCCGCAGATTCACGCAAGGCCCCCTGAGCTGAGTCGATGGCACCGCTTTGGCCAAACAACTCGGCGAGGGGTCGGGCGATTTCCATGGCTTCGGCGAG
>JAPJNB010000063.1 GCA_026461385.1 Akkermansiaceae bacterium | reverse complement strand
CATCAAAAGAAGAGCCTTCAACTCAGAAGGATGGTTCAGAAAAACCCGGAGATGAGAAACAAGAGGCAATGAGCAATGAGCGGGTTGAGAAGAGAGAAATGAGTCCAGAAGAAGCCAAACAACTTTTAGAATCGTTGCGGCAAGACGAGCGCACCGTGATTCCAATTCCTCAACCGCAAAGAACCCGCTTCGCCACTCCTGACAATTCGACCAAAGGCAAAACATGGTAAAGATTGATCTAACAGAATTATATAGGATTCTAGCAGTCCTCCTCATCCTCACAGTTTCTGCCATTGCCGCAGAAGTGGATGCACAGCTCGACCGAGATACGGTGACCGCTGGAAATGGCGCGATGATGACACTTCGCATTTCGGGCGGCAGTGCCAACCAACCCGTGGTGCCACCCGTGGAAAACCTCATCATCCAGCCGAATGGTCAGAGTCAGCAATTCCAAATCATCAACGGCCAAACCACTCGATCAACCTCCTACACCTACGTTGTCGGCTCCCATACCCCAGGCGACTATCATATCCCTCCCATCGACATCATGGTGGATGGGACAAAAATCTCAACCCGGCCACTGAAATTGAAGGTAACCGATGCCGGTGCAGCGTCGCCACCTGCAGGTGCACCGCAAAATGCACAAGGCTCACCGCAAAATGCCCCCGCCGCCAGCGAGGGCAAGGATCAATTCGGTTTTCTCACCGTAGAACTTGCTGCCAATGAGCGCAAACACGCCTATGTCGGTGAGATTGCACCTGTTAGAATCAAGGCGTGGTTACCCGCCGATTCGCGAGCGAATCTCCGCAGCGGCATTCAGCCGGAGAGCCAAGCGTTCACACTTCACAACGTAAGCGGCCAACCCCAGCAGACCCAAGAAATCAAGGATGGCAAACGCTACACGGTCGTGACTTGGTACGGCGGCATTTCGGCTACCAAGGCCGGCAAGTTCCCCGCATCGCTCTCGGTGGATGTCACCGTCGCCATTCGCGACACGGCCGCGCTCAAGCAGACGCGCAGGCGGACAGGTGGGCCATTTGACGATCCATTTTTTGACTCGGTGTTCGACCAAATCAACACACCGATGATCCAGAAAGACATCACACTAAAATCGGACGATCAGGAAATTGAGATTCGCCCGCTACCCACGGAGGGGCGACCTAAAGGATTCACCGGTGCCGTTGGGAATTTTAAATTCGATAGCACCCGCATCCCCGCAAACTGGAAAAATGGGGAACCACAGCAGGTTTCGGCAATCCTCAGTGGAACTGGAAATTTCGCTCTCATGAATGCCCCCGATCTAACACCCTCTGATGCTTGGAAGTGCTATCCCGGCAAGGGTGAATTCAGCGGAGGAGATGAGGCGTCATTCTCAGGTAGCAAGAGTTTCAAGTTCAGTGCCGTGCCTCGGATGAGTGGCGCACAAGAAGCCGCACTTACCTTCAGCTTTTTCAATCCTTCTAACGGAACCTATCAGACTCTAACAAGTGAATCTCAGAAAATTCAGGTGACTGGCGAGGCCATCATCGAAGAAAAGCCGGTGACCGCTCCCGAGCCGCCGCGGCCTGAGAAAAAGACCGCAGACATCGCCGAGCAACATCTTAAACTGTCAGCGGTTCGCTCGCTGGCCCCACTGGTTTCGCAACCTCTCTTTCAGAACTTGCTCGTTCTAGCAGGTGGGCTTTGCCTCATCGGTCAATTGCTCAGCTGGCTGCGTCAGCGCCGAGATGATCCAGCGCGACGCGCAGCTGCCACGCTTGAGAAGTCGACCCGTGAAGCGCTTGAACTCGCAGCAATTTGCGCCAACTCGGGAGACGTCGAGGGGTTTTTCGCCGCAGCCAGACTGGTGCTTCAATACCGCTTAGGCGCGCTTTGGAGCAAACCGCCACAGGCCATTGCCCTGACGGAAATCCATTCCAAGCTTCCGAGCGATTCACCCGTCACCCGCTTCTTCATCGCGGCGGATCGCAACCAATACCACCGCGAAGGGCCAACGGGAATCTTGCCGGAGTGGCGCACACTTCTCGATGATGCCATCGCCTCGCTCAACCCATCCACCCGCTGACATGAACCGCAATTTTCGATTCAGCCTTCTCTTTCTGGCATTAGCAACCGCGTCTCTATCTGCTGGGGATTTTGCGGAGGCAAACCAACGATTTCAAGCAGGAGACTTCGCGGGCGCGGCGTCTGCATATGAGCAAATCCTCACCGTGGAGGGTCCTCGAGCCAGTGTGTGTTACAACCTCGGAAATAGCTACTTCCGCCTTGGCAAGTTCGGCCCTGCCATCCTTGCCTACGAACGTGCGCGGATTCTAACACCTCGCGACCCAGACCTAATGACTAACCTCGCACGCGCTCGCAAGGATGCGGCCGTGACTGACGAATCCCAATTGGACCCAAGAATCAACGCGGTCGTCAGCGAACTCAGCCCAGATGAATGGTCGTGGCTCCTCGCAAGCGCAGCACTTACCATCGGCGCCCTAACGATGGTCGGTGGAATCATCCGACTCCCGCTCCACTGGACTCGACGAGCCGTGGGGCTCTCACTCTTCTGCATCGCGCTCAGCGCCTCCGCACTCTACCTGCGCCGTGCCGAATCAACCCGCGGGGTCGTCATCTCCGAAACCACGGCCATCCGCATTTCACCCTTCGAACAGGCTGAATCGATCTCCACCCTGCGCCCTGGCCAAATCATCCAAATCGGTGCGCAGCAATCCGGTTTTCATTACGTGGAGTCGCCCAGCTCGGGGCCGCACGGCTGGGTGGCCGATCGAGATTTTTCCGCGGTAATTCCCCATCAACCTTGAGTGGGTGCTGTTGGCCAAATTTGGGACTTTGTTTCTTGCCATGGGGAAGAGATGATCACCACCCAACGATGAATTTTCGAGTCAACTGCGGGTTGCACTACACCTTGAGGGATCCAGCCACCTTTCTCTTTTCCATCCGATGCATGGAAACGGGAGCACAGCGCTTGCTAACGGAATCATTGAAATTCAACCCGTCACTTGCCGCCAAAGAGTTCCGCATCACCGGCAATGAAACTCGCTTTTCACGCATCACGACAGCGGATGAAGGGACTCTTGAGGTTTCCTATGATGCCGATGTCCGAATTTCTCCGCAATTGGTGCCACTCGAAACCATCGCATCCAACCAACTGAAAGATCTTTCCCCCGAGGTCATTCCATTGCTCTTTCCGAGCCGATATTGCCAGTCCGATCGACTCCGCCAGCCTGCACACGAGTTGTTCGGTCACCTCACCGGATCTTATAAAATCGCATGGGCCATTCGTGACTGGCTCGCCTCGAACATCAAATACGTGAGTGGCAGTTCGGGAGAAAATTGCTCGGCGGTTGATACACTGGACCGGGGCGAAGGCGTTTGTCGGGACTTTGCCCACCTTGGCATTGCGTTTTGTCGAGCGCTCAATGTGCCCGCGCGCTACGCATCAT
>JAPJNB010000008.1 GCA_026461385.1 Akkermansiaceae bacterium | reverse complement strand
GCCTCAGGTTCAGCAGCGGGTGCTTCGGCTTCGGCAGCGGGTACTTCGGCTTCGGCGGCAGGTGGTTCTTCGGTCGAGTCGTCGCCATCTGGATCGAACTTGGCCTTGACCACGCGAGCGATGCGGGTCGCTGGCTCGAGGATCGTTGCCAAGAGTTGGGAGAGAACCGCTTCGCGCGATGGGATGTCAGCGATCGCCTTGAGCGCCTCGGCGTCAAGGATGGCATTGCCAAGCAGGCCCACCTTCATTTCAGGTTTCTTGAATTCCTTTTCGAAATTCTTGATGACCTTGGCTGCCGAGAACACTTCCGCATCGCCCATCACGTAAGCCATTTGACCGATGAGATCGGCACCGATGTCAGGGAGACCTGCTTCGGCGAGGGCTTTGCGCATGTAGCTGTTTTTAGCGACCGTACAATTGGCACCGCCTGCGCCGAGGCGATTGCGGAGTTCCGTGAATTGTTGGACGGTGAGGCCTGTGTAATCGATGACGATTAGGTAGGGAGACGCGTTGACGCGATCCAGCAGGCCGTTGATGATGATTTTCTTATCAGGATTCATATGCGATGGCAGGCCGTGGATTAAGCGGAGGTTTTGGTGTAGGTGGCGGCTTCCAGAGGAATGCCGGGAAGCATCGAAGCGGCGAGAGTCACCGCTTGGATGTAATTGCCCTTCGCGGATGCTGGCTTGGCACGAACAACACTGTCGACGAAGGCGCGGGCATTTTCTTCCAATTGCGAGGACTCGAAGGATGCTTTGCCGATTGATCCGGAAACGTTGCCGTTTTTGTCGAGTTTGAAGTCAACGCGGCCGGCTTTCACTTCGCGCACTGCCTTGGCGGTGTCATCGGTGACGGTGCCGGTCTTTGGGTTCGGCATGAGGCCACGAGGTCCGAGGACCCGGGCGATTTTCCGGACTTCCGTCATGGCGTCTGGAGTTGCGATCGCCGAATCAAAGTCCGTGAATCCTTCTTGGACACGTTTGATGAGGTCTTCGTATCCGACGTGTTCTGCTCCGGCTGCGATGGCGGCCTCGGCGGCTGCTCCTTGAGCGAAGACGACCACGCGGACATTTCGGCCGGTGCCGTGAGGAAGCGACACTGAGCCGCGGACCATTTGGTCGCTCTTCCGTGGGTCCACGCCAAGGTGGAACGAAAGAGTGACGGTGGGTGTGAACTTAGGCGCCGGGAATCCCTTCACGGTGCTGATTGCGTCGGTGAGCGAGTAGTTCTTGCCCGGTTGGACAAGAGCGACTGCCTGTTTGTAGCGTTTGCTGCGGTGTTTGGCCATTTTGGTATTGGTTAGCAGTTCGGGCGGAAATTGCGGGTGCAACTCCCTCCTGCGGGTGCCGGAAACGCTAGAGCATTTCCGGCGAGAATGTTACATGCCTTCGATTTCAAGTCCCATTTGGCGAGCCGTTCCAGCGAGGATGCGGCAAGCGGCTTCAGGATCCTTGGTGTTGAGGTCTGGCATTTTGATTTTGACGACTTCCATCAACTGAGCCTTGGTGATTTTACCCACCTTGATTTTGTTGGCCTCTTTCGAACCGGAAGCGAGGCCCGCGATCTTCTTGAGAAGGTTGCCGGCGGGGGGCTTCTTGGTGATGAAGGAAAATGACTTGTCCTTGTAAACCGAAATTACGACTGGGAGCACGTCACCCGCTTGGGCTTGGGTGTTCGCGTTGAATTCCTTACAGAACGCCATGATGTTGACACCAGCTTGACCGAGGGCAGGGCCGACAGGTGGTGATGGATTGGCGGCTCCGGCTTTGATCTGGAGCTTGATGAGTTTGACGACTTCCTTGGCCATAATTGATTCGGTTTATCTTGCGGGAGAGGTGTGATTGGATATTTGGAGGCGTAGGTCGAGAAAATTATGCTCTTTCGACTTGCCAATATTCGAGTTCGACCGGAGTGCTCCGGCCAAAAATGGTGACAGACACGCGAAGCTTGCCGCGCTCTGGGTCGATTTCTTCGACGATTCCGTTCTGACTTTGGAACGGCCCATCAGCGACTTTGACGGTGTCACCCACTTCAAAGCTGATGGCGGGGCGGACATTTTCTTGGCGTTCCTTGATCTGAGAAAGCATGGCTTCCACTTCGCGAGGGCGCATCGGCGCGGGCCGGTCTTTTGTTCCCGCGAAGCCGATCACTCCTTCCATTTCCTTAATGAAAAACCAAGTTTTCTCGACAAGTTGATTGTCCTCGGTGGCGAGGTTCATGTTGACGATGATGTAGCCTGGGAAGAATTTCTTCTTGGTCTCGGTCTTTTTTCCTCGGCGGATTTCCGAGACCATTTCAGTCGGGACGAGGACCTCGCGGATGTATTCTGTCATCCCTTCGGCTTCTGCGGTGCGGGCAATGCGGTCACGGACCTTGCCTTCTTGGCCAGAGAGGACCTGGACAACGTACCATTGGTCGCGGAATGAATTGGATTCTGACATGACGGGTCGGTCGGAGATGAGGTGGGAGGGTGGGACGTCGGATTAACGGCCGAAATTGAAGTTGGTGAAGAAGCCGACGATCAAAACGTGGAAGAAGTCCCAAAATTGGACAAATCCAGCGAGCAAGACCATGGCGATCAGCACCACGATGGTGGAGTCCACCAGCTCCTTGTATTTCCGGAGACCTTTGATCTTAGGATCAGACTCCCAAGGCCAGCTCGCCTTATGGAGCTCGCCTTTGACCTCGCCTAGGAAGGTTGATAATTTGGAAAACATGATGATGTCGCTTAGCTGGAAACTGGGATGAAAGTGGCACGGCAGGAGGGACTCGAACCCCCAACACTCGGTTTTGGAGACCGATGCTCTACCAATTGAACTACTGCCGTTTTGAGGCGAATGTAGGGCACCCCGTTTGACTGGGGTGCCCCAAATTCTAGCATTTGAAATTCCGCCGGAGCGGAAAGCCAAAGCCTCTTGCGATGGATTTACTTGATGATTTCGCCGACGCGACCTGCACCCACGGTGCGGCCACCTTCGCGGATTGCGAAGCGCATGGTTGGTTCCATGGCGATTGGTGTGATCAACTCGACTTCGAGATTGATGTTGTCACCTGGCATCACCATTTCGACGCCTTCTGGAAGCTTGATGCTGCCGGTCACGTCGGTGGTGCGGAAGTAAAACTGAGGACGATAGTTCGAGAAGAACGGGGTGTGGCGTCCACCTTCTTCCTTCGAAAGAACGTAGATCTCGGACTTGAAGATCGTGTGACCTTTGACCGTTCCGACCTTCGCGATGACTTGGCCACGCTCAACGTCGTTCTTTTTAAGTCCACGGACGAGGAGTCCGACGTTGTCACCGGCACGACCTTCGTCAAGGAGTTTGCGGAACATTTCGATGTCGGTCACGGTGGTCTTCTGCGTGTCGCGGATACCAACGATTTCGACTTCCTCCATCTTCTTCACGATACCGCGCTCGACACGGCCGGTGCAGACGGTTCCGCGACCTTCGATCGAGAACACGTCTTCGATCGGCATGAGGAAGGTTTTGTCAATCGGGCGCTCTGGCTCAGGGATGTAGGAGTCAACAGCATCCATCAACTTGAGGATGTTCTCCATTTGTGTGGCATCGCCGTCGAGAGCCGCCTTCGCGGAACCCTTGACGATTGGGATGTCATCACCCGGGAATTCGTAAGAGGAAAGGAGGTCACGAACTTCCATTTCGACGAGCTCAAGAAGTTCTTCGTCGTCCACAAGGTCAACCTTGTTCATGAAAACCACGAGGGCAGGAACGCCGACTTGGCGAGCAAGCAAGATGTGCTCGCGAGTTTGTGGCATTGGGCCGTCCGCAGCGGAAACAACGAGAATCCCGCCGTCCATCTGAGCTGCACCGGTGATCATGTTTTTCACATAGTCGGCGTGACCTGGGCAGTCCACGTGAGCGTAGTGGCGCTTTTCCGTCTCATATTCGACGTGTGCCGTATTGATCGTGATACCGCGCTCGCGCTCCTCTGGTGCTGCGTCGATGTCCGCGTAGCTCTTCTTCTGGGCGAGGCCCTTCGTGGCAAGCGTATTGGTGATTGCTGCGGTGAGCGTGGTTTTACCGTGGTCGACGTGACCGATGGTTCCGATGTTAACGTGCGGTTTGTTGCGCTGGAATGATTCTTTGGCCATGGTGGTTGTTGTTCTGCTTGAGACGGTTTGAGATTTTTCGTGATTTCCCTGGAGCTCGCGGGGGGAATTGAACCCCCGACCTCATCCTTACCAAGGATGCGCTCTACCCCTGAGCTACGCGAGCAATCTGCTATATTGCTATATGTGGATTGCTCTACCTTCGACCCGACAAAAACACCGCGGCCGATCTCGATTCGAGAGACTGGACGCGGCACCCCTGACTTGCTGTGGGGAAGAGCGGGCGGAGAGTAACAAAGTCGGTCAGTCTGTCAAAAAAAATCTCAATGAAAAGAAAATTTATTGGGATTACTTTAAAAAATTAGGGTTCCTCGGCAAAAAATCAGCCTTCTGGTACCATCATGGACAGCCTCTGGATGGTCAAACACGTGCCGCTTTCGGCATCGACGTCGACCATTACCCCACAAAGTCGGACGGGGCCCTTCGCAACCGGGAAGCGGGTGGGCATCCCCGATTTGAACCGCCAGACCACCGACTCAATGTTACGGCCCAGCACGGATTCCTCCGGGCCGCACATCCCCGCATCGGTCAAATACCCGCTGCCGCCCGGGAAAATTTGCTCATCGGCAGTCTGAACATGGGTGTGGGTACCGACGACCAACGAGACCTGGCCGTCGAGCATCCGCCCCATCGCGATTTTCTCGCTGGTCGTCTCGGCGTGGAAGTCGAGCATGATGACCTTGACGCCATCGGCCTGCAGGCGAGCGACCTCCTTCTCGACGGCGAGGTAGGGATTTTCCAGCGGCGGCTGCATGAACGAGCGCCCTTGTGCCTGGATCACCGCCACGCGGCCCTTGGCGGTCTCCAAGACCACGCTTCCGGCACCCGGCGTTCCCTCTGGGTAATTGATCGGCCTCAGCAGGCGGGGTTCGGTCGGGAAATAGTCCACAATTTCCTGCTGATCCCACACATGGTCGCCCGTGGTGATCACCGCCGCCCCCGCGCGGAGTAAGTCGATGGCGATCCGGGGGGTGATCCCTTTCCCGCCCGCTGAATTTTCTCCATTGACGACGATAAAATCCAGTGCCTGGGTCTGTTTCAGGTGCGACAGTTGATCGATCACCGCTTTGCGTCCAGGCTCACCGACAATATCACCAAGGAATAAAATGCGAATCACAGGCATAAAAAATCGGGCGTTGAATGGCTCGCCCGGCTCAGCTTCGCTTCTTGGTCGCGTTCACACAATCCAATTCCCCCGATGAGATCCGCCTTCGCTCGTCACCTCTCATTTGTCGCCAGCTTGATCGCTTTGGTCGGGCTTGTGATTTTTCTTGTCCTGCGCAAGGAGCCTCCCGTCGCGATTCCGGCAAATCGCCCTGCTTCGCCGCCGAACGCGCTATCCCTGCTGGCCGCAGCCCCAGATTGGAATTCGCTCAATGCGTTTCAGAATACCATCACCCGCGCCGACTTCGAGCAACTGCTCACCTCGGTCTTCACGGCGGGAAACGCATGGCAGTCCCAGATCCAGATTGGCGAAACCGAGGCAATCATTCAGACGGGAAACGCGGAGTACGGTGGCAGCTTTCACCTTCGGTTCGCGGATCCCGGGTCCGCCGCACCGTCACCCCGGAATTGGCGGTCTGCAGCCCAGCTTGCGCCAACTTCTGCTGACCAACCCCTCGCGGGGATGCGAATCGCCATCGATCCGGGTCACATCGGCGGCGAGTGGGCTAAAATGGAAGCGCGCTGGTTCGTCATCGGCCAAGGCACCCCCGTCAGCGAGGGCGACATGACCCTGCGGGTGGCCAAGCTTCTCAAGCCTCAGTTGGAGGCCATGGGCGCGCAAGTTTCGATGGTCCGAAGCAAGAATGAGCCGGTCACCACGCTCCGCCCAGACTCGTTGCGCTCTCTCGCCTTGAATTCAAGCACCGTAGAAGACTCGCCCGCCGCGCTTCAAAGCCTTGCCGAGCGCCTTTTTTATCGCACCGCCGAGATCCATGCCCGCGCTGACCTCGTCAACCGCACACTCAAGCCCGATTTGGTGCTGTGCCTTCATTTCAATGCCGAAGCGTGGGGCGACCCGAACCATCCGACCCTGACGGAAAAATCCCATTTTCATCTCGTTTTGAACGGCGCCTACACCAACGAGGAGGTCACGCTTGCCGACCAGCGCTTCGCCCTTCTCAAAAAACTCCTTCAGCGCACCCACGACGAGGAAGTCCGCGTCGGGGTGTCCATCGCTGAGGCATTTGCCGCCACCACCGGTTTGCCCGCATTCACCTATGCGGCCAATTCCGAAAACGCCCGGCCCGTCGCAGATCATCCATGCCTCTGGCTGCGAAATCTGCTCGCAAATCGGCTTTACGACTGCCCCGTCATTTTCATGGAGCCCTACGTGATGAATTCCAACGTCGACTACGCGCGCATCCAGGCCGGGGATTACGAGGGACTGCGTGAGATCACCGGGAAATCCCGCCCGTCTATTTTCCGCGAGTATGCGGATGCGCTTGCCTCAGGAATCGCAACCCATTACACACGTTGCAGAAAATTGCGTCAGCCGACAGCCACCACAAATTAGCTGATAGCTGGCACTTTCTCAGCCGTATCCAACCACCACTCCATGACCTACCGATCCCTTTTCACACTTTGCGCACTCACCGCTTCGGCATTCGCCCAAGATGGGGGACAGCTCTTCACCCAACACTGCTCGGCCTGTCACGGTGCCGATGGCAAGGGTGCCACCGGCGGCGCTTTTCCTCCGCTTGCGGGCAGCGCATGGGTTGCAGGCGATGCCGACCGCGCCATCAAAATCGCACTTCATGGCCTGCACGGCCCGGTCAACGTAGTCGGAAAAACCTACAACCTCGAGATGCCTCCTCAAGGTGCCGTGATCCCCGATGACCACATCGCCGCGATCCTAACGTTCGTGCGCTCGTCGTGGGGAAATCAGGCGAGCGCCGTGAAAACAGATCTCGTGAAATCCATCCGTGCCGCCACCAGCGACCGCAACACGCCATGGACCGCAGAAGAAATCCTCAAGCTCCACCCTCTCCCGCTGGAAAAAACCGCGCTCAGCAGCTTGATCTCCCGAGTTTACCAAGGGCCCTGGAACGAAATGCCAGACTTCGCCTCATTGAAACCCATCAGCGTGGAGGAGGAACACGATGGCATCATCAGCCTCAACGACTCGCCCTTCAAGGAAGCGTTCGCGATGGTCTGGGAAGGCAAATTTGAAGCGCCAGCCACCGGAGAATACACCTTTGTGTTGGATGCCGACGACGCGGCTCGAGTCATCATCGACAACGAACCAAGCCTCGAGATCGACGGCATTGGGCCGATGAATGGAACACGAGCTCACCGCGGGAAGATCACGCTCACCGCCGGATCACACCCATTCCGCGTGGAATACCTTCAAATCAAGGGCAGCCAAGGAATCGCGCTTGGGTGGAAAGCTCCAGCCTCAAAATCTTGGAAGTGGCTCACCGACAAGACCGCGCCCGTACGCGAGCCAATCCCGATTGCCGCCGTCGATGGACGCCCCGCGATCTACCGGAATTTCATTGCGGGCACCACCGCACGGGCGATCGGATTCGGCTTCCCCGGCGGCTTCAACATCTGCTACTCGGCCGACAACCTCGCGACCGAACTCGTTTGGACCGGCAAATTCATGGATGGTGGCCACCATTGGACCGAGCGGGGCAGCGGCAATGAACCCCCTGCCGGCGAAAATGTCGTGAACCTCAGCAAAAACCGGGCGTTGCCTGCCACCGCAAAATTCCGCGGCTACAAACTCGATCCCACCGGGAACCCAACCTTCTCGGTCCAAGTCGGTTCGCAGACACTCCTCGACTCATGGCAAGCCGATACGACGGGACTCGTCCGCAAGCTCTCGATTTCCGGAGCGGGCAAGGCCATGGAAATCCTGATTTCTGAGCAGCTCGCCGCCAAAGCCACCACCGGACACGAATACGCACTTGGCGACAAGCTGCTCGTGACCACCGATGGAGCGGTCCTCGAGACCACCAAGGGCAAAACCACCCTGAAGCTCGACCCCGCCAAGCCTGTCACCCTCACCTACCACTGGAAATAAACCCACCACTCGCGGCATCCACCTTCACCACATTCTCATCCATCGTCCCATGCGCTTCTTACTCGCTCTTTGCATTACCGCCACCTTGGCTCAGGCCAGCGAACCATCCGAATTCTACCTCCGGGAAGAAATCCCGCTGCCACCCGGGGAGGTCATGGAAATCGGCTCCATCGCTCTGATGCCCGAACAAAAAGTGGCCGTCACCACCCGCCGCGGCGACCTCTGGATCTGCTCCGGTGCTTACGGTGAAGACCTTTCCAAGGTCACCTGGACCAAGTTCGCCCAAGGCCTGCACGAACCCTTCGGCATGTTCTGGAAAGCCGGTTGGCTCTATCTCACCCAGCGCCCAGAGGTCTCCCGCCTCAAGGATGATGACCATGACGGAAAAGCCGACACCTTCGAGACCATCTGCTCAGATTGGGGCATCAACGGCGACTACCATGAATACGCGTTCGGCAGCGAACCGGATAAAAATGGCGATATCTGGGTCGTCCTCTGCCTCACCGGCTCGTTCACCGCCGACTCCGATTGGCGCGGCTGGTGCGTTAGAATCACCCCAGAAGGGAAAATGATCCCAACCTGCTCCGGGATCCGTTCACCCGGCGGCATCGGCTTCAATGCCGAAGGCGATGTCTTCTACATGGACAACCAAGGCCTCTGGAATGGCTCGTCATCACTCAAGTGGCTCAAACCCGGCTCTTTCCAAGGAAACCCAACCGGCAACAAATTCCACAAGCTCGCAAAGTTCCCAGCGCCACCGGAAGTCGCCGACAAATCCCGCGTCCTCACGGAGCGCCTGAAATACCCCGTCTTCATCCCGCCCGCCGTGGTCTTCCCGCACACGCTCGTGGGACAATCGCCCACTGGCATCGCCTGCGACATGACCAAAGGCAAATTCGGCCCATGGAAAAACCAACTCTACGTCGGCGAGCAATGCCACTCACAAGTCCAACGCGTCTGCCTCGAAAAAGTCAACGGCCTCTACCAAGGCGCGGTCTTCCATTTCCTCGAGGGCTTTGAAGCCGGCATCATCCCGGTCCGCCTCGACCAAGAAGCCGGCATGCTCTTCGTCGGCGGCTCGAACCGTGGCTGGGCCTCGCGCGGAACCAAGGCATTCACCTTTGAACGCGTCAAATGGACGGGCAAAACCCCCTTTGAAATCGAAACCATGACCGCCAACCGCGACGGCTTCACCCTCAACTTCACCGAACCCGTCGACCCCGTCACCGCTGGAAATCCTGCAAGCTACTCGATGGCTGCATGGACCTACATCCTCCAACACACCTATGGCAGCCCAGAAGTGGACCGCGCGATCCCACAGATCACCGCCGCCACCGTGTCGCCAGATCAAAAATCCGTGCGCTTGAAAATCTCCGGCCTCGTCCGCGGTCACGTGCATCACTTGGATTCCAAAGGCATCAAGTCCGCCTCCGGCGCCGCCCTCTGGCACCCAGACGCCTACTACACGCTCAACGAG
>JAPJNB010000062.1 GCA_026461385.1 Akkermansiaceae bacterium | reverse complement strand
TGAGAAGTCCTGATAGTCCACCGGCACGACTTCGACACCTAGCTGTTTAGCAGCCATGAGGCGGCCGTGACCGGAAACGATCAGGCCGGTGAGCTTTGAAATTGTGATCGTCTGTCGCCACCCGAAATAGCGGATGTTCTTGGCGAGCAGTTCGATCTGCCGCTGCGGGTGGGTGTTCGGATTGCGCGGGTTGGGTTTCAACTCACCGACCGGCACGAGCTTGTCGAAGCTGCACCAGACTTCGATGCCGTTGGCGAGCGTCCGGGCTTTGGGAGAATCATCAGTCATTGCCGTGGATACGGCTGTCAACAATCGCTTGCATCCAGCCAGGATTCCAGATCCGCGAGCGCGGCCCGGACGCATCCGCCGCTACCCACTGCGATCCGTAGTGAGGTGGCTTCATCGACCGGCCAGTGACGGCGGAGCATGGCGGCAATGTCCTCGGTGGACGGGGCGGCGAGCTTGATCGACTGGAAGCGCGTCTGGAACCGCTCGGTTAGAAGATCAAGTTGTAGGTTGCTGGTGCCGATCACGGCACGACCCGGTGGCAGGCGGTCGAGGTAGCTCAGGAGTAGGTCTTGTGCATCCCGCGTGCAGCGATCCATCTCGTTGATGATCTTCACTGAGTAGACTCCGAAGAGCGAGTAGGTGCCGAGGCTGGACATCCACTGCTTGACCGCCTCGATGGTGACGAGCTTGCCGTTGAATTCCTCAACAGCGAAGCGGGTGCCGGATAGGGCGTCGGCCACCATGTCGGCGATGCTGGTCTTGCCGACACCGGGCGGGCCGTAGAGCAGGATTTTTACCGGGACGGTCGGATCGTCGTGGAGCTTTTGCGCCTTGGCGACGAGTCGGCGGGCGACCGTGGCGGCGGGGCCGCAGAGGTCATCGGGTTCGGTAGGTCGCCACGCCAGCGGTGGACTTGTGGGGCGTAGTGACGGGCTTGGGAGAATCTTGAAGGGTCGTGACATTGGGATCTTGGTTTTGGTTTGTGATGGCCCGGGCGACGGCCTCCGCGCCCTTACGGTAGAGGGTGACGGCGAGCAGTTCGCCGTTCACCGTCACCGACCAGTAGCGCGT
This sequence comes from Akkermansiaceae bacterium, assembly GCA_026461385.1. GTDB lineage: Bacteria > Verrucomicrobiota > Verrucomicrobiia > Verrucomicrobiales > Akkermansiaceae > Luteolibacter. The sequence continues at coordinate 2,453 of JAPJNB010000062.1, read as the reverse complement.
GGCGTAGCCATCGGGTTTGCGGTATTTTTCGACTGCGACCTTCATCAGAAGTTGTAGTCGTGGAATTGGCGGCGGCCGGGGATAACCGGCTCGCCGTTGGTGGTGCGGAACTTGCCGTCCTTGCGCTTGCTGGCGCGATGAATGACACCGTGTGGATTCGGTTGATAGGCATACCGCTGCTCGGCGTTGTTCACGCAGTGTCCGGCGAATCCGCCAGGGATGAATTCGGGTTTCCAGTCGTCGAGAACGGCGGTGTCCTCCTGCATCCAGACGGTCTTGCCGCTCGGGCTGATGCGGATCACCGTGCAGGCGGTCCGATCAGAGTAGTGGCAGACGGTCGCGCCATCACCGATGGTCAGTTTCCATTGAGTGGCGCTCATTGTTTCCAGCCCTCCCTGCGGATGCGGGTTTTGAGAGTGTTAGGCGATAGTCCGAAGTGCTCGGCAGTCTTTTTCGCGCTGTGGCATCCCTCCCAATAGGCTCGGATCTGCGGCCAGTGGACGTCGACATGACCGGGATTGCCAGGCTTCTTGTTAGGCTTGGGTGGGGTGTTATCTGCTGGTGTAGGTTCTGGCTCAACCGCGTCGGCGAACGCGTCGTAACGTCCCAGATTGGTCTCGGTTTTGGGGCAGGTGAGGGGTACAACATTCGCGGCATGCGTGACGTTGTTGCCATCGCTACCAGCGAGGATCTCCGCGACGATCTCGCGGATCAGTGGCACGGGGATTTCGGTGATGGTGAAGACCAGTCCGTTGAGCGTCTTGCGCCCGATGGACTGCTTGAGGAACTTCAATGCCTCGCCTCGGGTGCGGCCCTGATAGCGTCCTTCGAATACGTTGGCTTCCTTATCGTCGCAGACGATGTAGTAGAGTTTGTTCATGGTGGTGTTAGTCTAATGGTTTGAGATGGATGACGTTGCCGTCGGTGTCGATCCGGACGCTGAACACCAGCAGTCCGATTTTGGTTTGCTTGGCGAAGTCGGCGCGGAACTCGCGAGCATGGATGTCGACCATCGGATCGATGGGTAGGATGCGCCGGGCGGTGAAGCCGTTGTGTTCAAGACTGCGGATGCGCTGCTGCATCGCCTTGGTGAGGTATCTGTTAGGTATGGATATTGTTCTCATGGCATCCCTCATCTGCCCGTCTGATCGGGCACGTCCATGTCTAATTTCGTCTTTCTGTTGGAGAGTTTTCATGACGGAAGCGGGCGGTTGATTTGAATGGTGCGGCCTTTGGTTTCACCGGCGGTATAGCTGCCCGAATGCAGGCGGCGTGATCGGGTGTTACGGTTGCGGAGCTTGCCGTAATTGTCCTCGACGTAGCGGGTGATCACCGCTTGCTGGTCCACGACGACCAGTCCGTATGCCTGGCGTTGTTCGCTGGCGTAGGATTCCTCGGCCCGTTGCTTGGCCGCTTTGAGCTCAGCATTGAGGCCATCACGAAGTCCCCGGTAGTAGGATGCCTTGTCTGGGTTGGCGTGGGTCTTCTTGAACTCGTTCCAACAGCGGAAGAATGTCTGCCGCAGGTAGTTGAAGGCGAAGATGGCGAAGTCGATGTCGGCGGCGGCACCGATGATGTCCACCGGAGTTCCTCGGCCGTTTGGCATCAGGATCGTCTTCACGTTGAAGTGCGACTGGAGCAGCGACAGGATCATGATGTCCGCCGGGTTGAGCGTCTTCGGCAGATCGACCTTGCCCTTGTTGACGGTGAAGTCGGTGCCGCCCGACTCGCCGCGTTCCATGCGGAGCAGTGCCGAGTCGATGTTATGGCGGGTCATCAATTCCTGCGCTTTCGCCAGCGCCACCTTCGCTTCGTTCTCGGTGGAACCACGGGAGCGGTCGGCCAGTCGCAGGAGCTTGCGGATTTTTTCGAGGATCTCGGATTCGGATTTCATGGGATTTTGGTCGTGGTTAGATGTCCTCGTCGGGCAGTCCTGCGGTGATGACATCCACCGGGATGTGAGTTGATCCCCGAGTGTCGCAGAGGTCGACGTAGCGGATCTTCGCGGCCTTGAGTTCGGCGCGGGCGGTGTCCAAATCGTCCCAGCTTTCGAGGAAGACCCGACGCGGACGGCCTGCAAGAACCGAGCTGCGTCCGTAGGTCGAGTGACCGTAGAGCGTTGGGTTGTTTGTGCGGTAGGTTTCGCCGCGTCCGTATTCGAGGGTCAGGCGGCGGTGCTGTTTGATGTATTCAATGTCCATGGTGTTGTGTGTTAGAATCAGCGTTATGTCGCTTTCATCATCCCTCATCTGCCAGTCTGACAACTGGAGTCCATGTCATTTTTCTTCTTTCTTTTGCGGCATGTTAGACTCGCGATTGGCATAGCTCCTGACCCTCACGATGCGTGCCAATTCCAAGGCATTCGGAGCGATTCAACTTCTGTCTTTTTTCCTCTAACTCCACTTAGCCATGGACGTGAGGTGGCACCATGGCAGATATTAACCATGACAACG
>JAPJNB010000061.1 GCA_026461385.1 Akkermansiaceae bacterium | reverse complement strand
GCGCTGAACGCAGTCGACCGCGTGATTTCCACCGGGCCGGCGGGTGGACTCACTGCAGAAGCCGAGCCCGGCACGTGGCTGCGAGTGCGCGAAGTGATGGCATGGCAAAGCGGCAAGGCCGCCGAAGACGGTCGGATTTTTCCTAGCGAGAAAGCGCTCACTCCCTTGGCTTACCAACAAGCGGATTGGCCTGCGGGAGAATGGCGAGAGGCCCGACCCGCTAAGCTGGTATCAGGTGAGGCCTTCATCGCATCCACGGAAATGCGCTCTCGCTTGGCAGCGGATTATGCCGCCTCGGCTGTGGAAATGAATGCCTATGGTCTTCTCGCAGGAATCGAGGGGCGGAATGTGAAATTGCTGGTTCTCAGAATCGTGAGCGACCATGCAGACGAAAAGGCATCTGAGGATTTTGCGGCATTTCTAAAAAGCTACGACGGCAAAGGAGGCAACATCGTCGCGGAAATCATCCAGAACCTCCCCGCAGAACCGAACGAACCTGCCGCGCACGACGCACTGCGGGAGTTGTTGAAATAGCGCAGCCCGCCGCTCCCCCAGCAGCATTCAAGCGCTGAATCTGAAGTCATTGATGATCTGTCTTGGTTTCCCGATGATGCTCAATGTTCTTCTTCCACGTGCTACCTGGGTGAGCACAGTTTCGTTTTCCCGCAAACGGGGGGTGTAAAGATTCGTCTGTAAAAGCCCGCACGAGGCATTGGCACCGACAGATTTCTAAATTTCGCTTGTCAGGGTGTCGGGAGTTTCGGACGCTTGGTGGGTATTGTTCTGGGCGTGGACACGCTGCGTCTCGGGCGATGCAACCCAAACACCATCCCATCCCATCCCATCCCATGAAAATTTCCAAAAACCAATTCTCGAACGAAGAAGTTGTCCTCGATTTCCACGAGTACGAAGCCTGTGAATTCACCAACTGCCGCTTTGTGGTTCTTGGATACGGCCCATTTGCGCTGAATCAATGCGAGGTGGTGAATTGCGAGTTCACCTTCGCTGGCCCTGCGGCGAGCACGATTCAAACGATGAGCACGATCTATCACAGCCTCGGCGATCAAGGAAAGCAACTCATCGAGGGAACCTTCGCGAGCATCCGCAACGCCGCTGCGCCGCCACAAGCCTGAGCTTTGGCGGACGGGTGAGGCTCTGGCCTTCCAAAATTGCTTGGGCTTTCCAAGGAGAGCGCGCTTGCTTCGCTGCGATTTCCTTGCCATACCATGGGGCGTGAAGTGCCAAATTTATAGTATTTTTGCCGGGTTGCTGGCGCTTCTATCTGCAAATTCCACTGCGGCCGCGCCCGCACCCGCACCCGAGTCCCCGCCCGCGAAGGTGGTCGTCATTCCCATCCGCTCGAAGATCGACCAACCCGAGCTCTTCATTCTGCGTCGCGCCTTGAAGGAAGCCATCGCGCAACAGGCGGATACCGTGGTCCTCGACATGGAGACGCCGGGGGGCTCTCTGGCGGTGACGTTCGAGATGCTGAAGGCACTTGAGAAATTTCCCGGCAAGACCCTCACCTACATCAACCGCGAGGCGATCTCGGCCGGCGCGTTGATCTCTGCTGGCACCGATGCGATTTATTTCGCCCCCGACGGCATCATCGGCGCGGCGGCTCCGGTGCTCGCGGATGGTGGCGACATCGGTGAAACCATGCGGGAAAAAATCGTCAGTTACCTCAAGGCACGCGTGCGCTCGATTTCCGAGGGTAAGGGCTACCGCGGCGAGGTCATCTCCGCGATGATCGACGACGATGCGGAGCTCCGGATCGGCGAGGTGACCCTCAAGCGCAAGGGCGAACTCCTTTCTCTAACAGCCAGTGAGGCAATGAAGACGTATGGCGACCCACCGCGCCCTTTGTTAGGGGCGGGCATCGCAGAAAATCTGGGCGCACTGCTCGATCAAGTCCACGGTGCAGGGCGTTATTCCGTGCAGACCTTCGAGGTGAGTTGGTCGGAGAAGTTGGCGAGGATTTTGAATGGCATCACGCCACTCCTTCTTGGGGTGGGGCTGGTCTGCCTGTTCATCGAATTTAAAACTCCGGGTTTTGGGATTTTTGGAATCGCGGGGATATTTTTGTTAGGTATCATTTTCTTTGGTCAATTTGCGGCGGGTCTCTCGGGTCACGAGCCTGCGCTTTATTTCCTGTTAGGTGGCAGCCTGGTGGCGGCAGAGCTATTTTTCTTCCCGGGCGTCGCGATTGTGGCGGTCATCGGGGCGGCACTGATGTTAGGCTCGCTGGTGATGGCCATGACCGACCTCTGGCCGAATGAGCCGATCCGGTTTTCTGGGGATGCGTTGGTCTTGCCACTGGTGAATGTGCTCGCGGGCGTCGTTCTGGCCGCCGTGCTTTTTCTAGTGCTCTTGAAGTACCTGCCGCGCGGCAGCTTTTGGAATCGGATGGTGCTGGATGCTGCGATTGGTGGTGCGCCGGTCGCTGGGCGCGCCTTGGCAGGTGTTCCCGACGATGCGGGTGGGCTTGTCCTCGTCGGCAAGACCGGCATCGCCGCCACTGGGCTTTTCCCGAGCGGCCAAGTCGTCATCGATGAAAAACGCTACGAAGCGCGACTGGCGGTGGGATCCGCCGCCGTCGGCACGCCCGTCAGGGTGGTTGCGCTTGGTGGATTCGGTCTAACGGTGGAGGTTTTGTCATGACGCTAATCTTATTGCTCTTTTCGATCGGCATCGTGCTGATCGCGGTCGAGGTGATCGTGCCGGGCGGGATTCTTGGCACCCTGGGCGCGATCCTCTTCTTCGCCGGATGCGTGCTCACGTTTCTAGCGTACGGAAATTGGATCGGGCTGGCCGCCATCGTCGTGGCGCTGGCGATCGGCGGTCTTGCGATTTTCTTGGAGTTTTGGATTTTACCGAAGACAAAAATCGGTCAGCGCGCGTTTCTCAAGGCGGAAGTTACGGGCGTGAGTGCCGCGATCGGTAAGGAAGCGCTCGACCTCATCGGGAAATCTGCCGATGCTCTTACCATGCTTTCGCCCAGTGGCTACGTCCGTGTCGATGGACAGCGCTACGAAGCCTTCTGCCAGTCTGGCCAAGTCCCCGTCGGAGCCGCGCTTCAAGTCATCGGGGCGGACAATTTCCGCTTGATCGTCACACCCTCTCACCCACCAAAACAACCATGATTCAATCCATCATCCTCATTGTCATTGCCCTTACCGGTCTTCTGGTTATCGGCGTCATCCTCTCATTTTTTAGCGTCTGGCTGCGGGCTTGGCTCGCTGGGGCCTATGTCGGGTTTTCCGATCTCGTCGCGATGCGCCTCCGGCAAGTGCCGTACGGCATGATCGTGGATGCTCGGATCACCGCGAAAAAGGCCGGCATCGACATCCCGATCAACGACATCGAGGCGCACTTCCTCGCGGGGGGAAATGTCGTCCCATCGATTCAGGCACTCATCGCGGCGCAGAAGGCCGGCATCGCCTTGGATTGGAACCGCACCTGCGCGATCGACCTCGCCACCAAGGGCTCTGGGAAAAGCGTCGTCGAGGCGGTTCGCACCTCGGTTGACCCCAAGGTCATCGATTGTCCGAACCCCGCATCGGGGCGCACCACGATCGACGGGGTGGCCAAAGACGGCATTCAAGTAAAAGTCCGCGCCCGCGTCACAGTGCGCACGAATCTCGACCGCTTCGTCGGTGGGGCGAAGGAGGAAACCATCATCGCGCGGGTTGGCGAAGGCATCGTCACCACCATCGGCTTGGCGGAAAGCTACAAGACCGTGTTGGAGTCGCCGGATTCGATTTCCAAGGTCGTCCTGCATCGCGGCCTCGATGTTGGCACCGCATTTGAAATTCTATCGATCGACATCGCGGACGTCGATGTCGGCGAGAATGTTGGTGCCCAATTGCAAGAGGTGCAGGCCGAGGCAAACAAGAACATGGCGCAAGCTCAGGCTGAGATCCGGCGTGCGGCGGCGGTGGCGCTCGAACAAGAGATGGTCGCTCGGGTGGCGGAAATGAAGGCCAAGGTGGTCGAGGCCGAAGCCCAAGTGCCGCTTGCCATCGCGGAGGCATTTCGCAGTGGTCGGCTCGGGGTGATGGATTATTACAAAATGGAAAACGTCAAGGCAGACACCGAGATGCGCTCCAACATCTCGAAGCCCGAAGGTGCTTAAGAGATTTCCTAACTGATCACACCGCCATGAGTTGGATTTTCGATCACTTTCAAATTTTCGTTCTGATCGTGTTTGCGATCGGGTCCATCGTGAAAAAATTTAACGAGGCAAAAGCCACCGCCAAACCACCGCCAATGCCGGTCGACTTGCCCGAGCCGATGTTTGAAGCCGATGAGCAATCCAGCATGCTTGATTGGCCGGAGGAGCCCCCCGCCCTCGCCCCCGCTCCATTGCCAGGTGCGATGATCGAAGCCAAGCTCGAAGCGGCGGAGGCACTGAAACACCAACAGGATCTTGCCTCACACTTGCAGCGGCTCTGGGAGACCAAGGCGGCGACCACCGGGGGTGCCGCAGCCACCCGCGCTCGGATCGCCTCCAAGGGCGCGACGAAACCCCAACCGGTACCCATTCCGAGCCTGCGCGAGCGCCTGAAAAGCCCCGCCGAAATCCGCCGAGCCATCGTCATGCGGGAAATCCTCGGCCCGCCCGTTAGCCTTCGGTGACCGCATGGGTCCAAATTTAATCAACTTGCCTCGCTAGAGTCCTTTGCTAGATTCTCGGGCTTCCCTCACCTATGTCTGTCATTGTCACATTTCTCCAAGTTGTATTGTTGATCGTCATTGTTCTAACAACATTCAACATCATCATCTTTGTCCATGAACTTGGGCATTTCCTCGCTGCCAAGTGGCGCGGCTTGAAAATTGACCGATTCCAAATCTGGTTCGGGACGCCGATTTGGAAAAAACAATTCAACGGCGTGCAATACGGCCTCGGTTGGATTCCTGCAGGTGGATTTGTGGCGCTGCCACAGATGGCTCCCATGGAAGCGCTCGAAGGGGCGAGCACGGACGAAAAACCGCTTCCGCCGATCACGCCGCTCGACAAAATCATCGTCGCGTTTGCCGGGCCTCTATTTTCCATGGCGCTCGCGTTGCTTTCCGCCGTGGTCGTGTGGGGGGTGGGCAAGCCCAAAGATTTCATCCCAACGCAAGTCGTGGGTGCCGTGGTGGAAAACAGCCCAGCGGCCAAATCCGGGATCCTCCCCGGCGACAAAATCACCCGCATCAATGGCAATCCGGTGAATGGATTCGCCGGTTCCCTCGACAGCATCACCGAGAGCATCATCCTCAGCAAAGGCAAACAAATCGAGTTCGCCATCGAGCGCAAAGATCCCATCTCGGGCGTCCCATCGAAGCTGAATCTCGTCTCCCAGTTCGAAACCGCCAAAACCGAGTGGTACCAGCGCGGCGGCCTGCGCCAAGTCGGCATCGTCCCAGAGGTGGATCACATCACCCTCGGCCCAGCCATCCACGGCAGCCCAGCCGACAAGGCCGGCCTGAAGGACGGCGATATTCTCATCTCGATCAATGGCCTGAAATTCACCAGCACCCAAGCGGTCGTGACCATGATCAAGGAGAATGGCCTAAAGCCGCTCGCCCTCGAAGTTTCCCGGGATGGCAGCCCCCTCACCGTCACCGCAGCCCCAGTCGTTCCACTCTCACCTGCTGGCGGTAAGCCGATGTTGGGGATCGCCTTCTACGGCGAGCCCTACCAGAACCAAGGCATCGTGCATCCCACCCCATTCAAGCAGGTCGGCGAAAGCTTGCGCAGCATGTGGGTCACGATCACCAGCGTCACCGCGCGCGATTCCAGCGTCGGGGTCGGGCACCTCAGCGGCCCGGTTGGCATCGCCACCTTGCAATACAAGCTCTTGCAAATGAAGGACGGCTGGCGGCGCATCCTGTCTTTCATGGTGCTCTTCAACGTCAACCTCGCGGTGCTTAACATGATGCCATTCCCCGTGCTCGATGGAGGCCACATCACCCTCGCGGTCCTCGAAAAAATCTTCGGCCGCCCGGTGAAAGCGAGGCCCTTGGAAATCCTTCAGACGTTTTGCGCGCTCCTGTTGATGACGCTGATGCTCTACGTCACCAGCAAGGACATCGGTGACAAGTTCGGGCACAGCAAGCCGGCGAGCCAGAAGATTGTTTTCCCCTAAGGGATCAGGATCCTCGGAAAAAGGCCGGGAATGGTGCCTGAAATCGAGGGAATTCCCCCTTGAATTTTGGCACCTCAGAGGTAGGCGATTTCGCGGCGTTGAGATTTCTCTGCGCATTCGTTGCATCCCACTCTTTACAAGACCGATGATCCCTGCCACACAACTCGAAATTTAGCCGCCCGGCGGTCTCTCACGAACCTGCTCACCTGCTCACACCATGCCCAAAGACACCTCGATTCGGAAAATTCTCGTCATTGGATCCGGCCCGATTGTGATCGGTCAGGGTTGCGAATTCGACTACTCAGGGGTTCAAGCTTGCAAGGCACTCAAAGAAGAAGGCTTCCAAGTGGTGCTGGTGAACTCGAATCCAGCGACGATCATGACGGACCCGGAATTCGCCCACCGGACGTACATCGAGCCCATCACCCCCGAGGTGGTGGAAAAAATCATCATCCGCGAGAAGCCCGACGCGCTGCTCCCGACGCTTGGTGGTCAGACCGCGCTCAACACGTCGATGTCGCTCTTCAAGTCCGGCACGCTCGCCAAACACGGCGTCCGGATGATCGGCGCAAATGCCGCAGCCATCGACAAGGGCGAGGACCGCCAGCTTTTCAAAGAGGCCATGATCAAGATCGGTCTCGACATGCCACGCTCGGGGATCGCCCACACGATGGACGAGGCTCGCAAGGTCGCTGAGGAAATCGGCACCTTCCCGCTCATCATTCGCCCAGCTTTCACGCTCGGCGGACAAGGCGGTGGCATCGCCTACAACCGCGAGGAATACGAGGAAATCATCCATCGCGGCCTCGACCTTTCGCCGGTTTCCGAGGTCCTCATCGATGAGTCCCTGCTCGGATGGAAGGAGTTCGAAATGGAGGTGATGCGCGATTGCGCCGACAACTGCGTGGTCATTTGTTCGATCGAAAACCTCGACCCCATGGGCGTCCATACGGGCGACTCGATCACCGTGGCACCGATCCAGACCCTCACCGACCGTGAGTACCAAATCATGCGCGACGCCTCATTCGCGGTGATCCGAGAAATCGGCGTGGAGACCGGCGGTTCAAACATCCAGTTCGCCACCTGCCCGCAAACCGGCCGCATGATCGTCATCGAGATGAACCCACGCGTCTCGCGCTCTTCCGCACTTGCCTCGAAGGCGACGGGATTCCCCATCGCCAAAATTGCCGCGAAACTTGCAGTCGGCTACACGCTCGACGAGCTCCCGAACGACATCACCCGCGTCACCCCCGCCTCGTTCGAGCCGACCATCGACTACGTGGTGACCAAGATCCCGCGCTTCACCTTCGAGAAATTCCCAACCGCCAATCCCGTGCTCACCACCTCGATGAAATCGGTCGGTGAGGCGATGTCGATCGGGCGCACCTTCAAGGAAAGCATGCAAAAATGCCTGCGCTCGCTTGAAACCGGCCGCTGGGGCTTTGGCTTCGACCCCAAAGACCCCCAAAACCCCACTCGCGACGAGATCGCCCGCAAGCTCCAGATTCCCAATGCCGAGCGGATTTTCTGGCTCCAAACTGCCTTCGTGAATGGCTGGACACTTGAGGAAATCCACGCGGCGACCGCGATCGATCCATGGTTCCTCCGCCACCTTGAGCAGATCGCCCAGGAAGGCCAGCAACTGGCGGGACTCGATCTCAAGCGCGCCAAGAAACTCGGGTTTTCCGACCGCCAAATCGCATTCGCTCGCGGCACCTCTGAAGACGAAGTTCGCGCCGAGCGCAAATCGAAGAAGATCATTCCAACCTACCGCCTCGTCGACACCTGCGCCGCGGAGTTTGAAGCGTACACTCCGTATTTCTACTCGACCTACGGAGATGAGAACGAAGCCCGTCAGTCGGACAAAAAGAAAATCATCATCCTCGGTGGCGGCCCGAACCGGATCGGCCAAGGGATCGAGTTCGACTACTGCTGCGTTCATGCGGCCTTCGCGCTCAAGGAGTTGGGGTACGAGACTCTCATGGTCAACTCGAACCCCGAGACGGTCTCAACCGATTACGACACCTCGGACAAGCTTTTCTTCGAGCCGCTCACCCTCGAGGATGTCCTGAACATCTGCGACCAAGAACAACCACACGGAGTCATCGTGCAGTTCGGCGGCCAGACCCCGCTCAACCTCGCCGCAGACCTCGAACGCCACGGCGTGCCGATCATCGGCACCTCGCCCAAATCGATCGAACAGGCGGAGGATCGTAAGTTTTTCTCCGCCTTGCTTGAGAAGCTCAACCTGAAACAAGCCGAAGCCGGCACGGCCACCAACGAGGCCGAAGCATTGATCATCGCCAACCGCATCACCTATCCGGTGCTCGTCCGCCCGTCGTTTGTACTTGGTGGCCGCGCGATGATGATCGTTTACAATGATGTCGAGCTCTCACGTTACATGCGCGAAGCGGTGGTCGCCTCGCCCGAGCGCCCCATCCTGGTGGACCGCTTCCTCGACAATGCAACCGAAGTCGACGTGGACTGCATCAGCGACGGGGAGACCTCGGTCGTTGGCGCGATCATGGAGCACATCGAGCAAGCGGGCATCCACTCCGGCGACTCAGCGTGCGTCATTCCATCGTTTTCGTTGTCAGATTCGATCAAGGCAGAAATCACGCGTGCCGCTCTCGATCTCGCCCGGGAACTGAACGTGAAGGGGCTGATGAACATCCAGTTCGCCGTAAAGGACGAGCAGCTTTACGTCATCGAGGTCAACCCCCGTGCCTCGCGCACCGTTCCCTTCGTCAGCAAGGCCACGGGAGTCTCCCTCGCCAAACTTGCCGCCAAGGTCATGGTCGGCGAAAAACTGACAGACATGGGCTACACCCAGACCCTCACACCCGCCCATTTCTCGATCAAAGAGGCCGTTTTCCCATGGAACCGCTTCCCCGGCATCGACATCGTCCTTGGCCCGGAAATGAAATCCACCGGCGAGGTCATGGGAATCGACGCCGACTGGGGCATGGCCTACGCCAAATCACAGATCAGCGCATTTAACCCACTACCCACCACGGGCAACGTTTTCCTCTCCGTCTCGGATCTCGACAAATCCCGCGCGATCGCCGTGGCTCGCGACCTCGCCGAGCTTGGGTTTAAAATTTACTCCACGGGTGGCACTCATGCCCGTCTCGTGGCCGAGGGCATTCCGAGCAATCGCTTGTTCAAACTCGCCGAACAAGCGCGTCCAAACGTGATCGACATGATGAAAAACGGCGAAATCCAATTCATCATCAACACCCCGAGTGGTCACGAAGCTCGCGCCGACGAAGTCCAGATCCGCAGCACGGCCATCGCCCAGAAGATTTCCCACGCGACCAACCTGTCAGCGGCGGAAGCCTCGGTGAAGGCAATCCGCTCGCTGAAGACGCGCGAACTCACGGTGAGAAGCATCCAAGAATACCACCAAGCTTAGAGGTGGTGAATCACCCGTGCGCGGTCGAACCGAGCCTTGGCCATGCTCGCATAGCGGTCATCCGCTGAGCGGTATCCCAAAGCACAAGCCACCACGGTTGCGTAGCCCGTTCCCTCGAGTTCGAGGATCTGGTCATACCCCGCAGCACTGATCCCCTCAAGCGGGCAAGCATCGACGCCCAGCAACGCTGCGGAGGCCATTAACTGACCAAGAGCGATATAGACTTGGCGGATGTTCCACTGTTGACGAGCCTCGTGGCTCATCGACTGAGCGAATCCACGGATCATCCCCTCTAACGGAGCAACATCCGCGGGGCTACTGCCCTGCACTTCGCACATGCGAGCGATCCACGCATCGATGTCAGCCTCCTCGAGGTCTTTCCGCGCCGTGAGCACCACCAAATGGGATGCTTCGGTCACTTGGGGTTGGTGCCAAGATTCCTTGGCGAGATTCGCACGGATGCCCGCATCATCGACGACGATGAATCTCCACGGCTGGAGCCCGAAGGACGAGGGAGTAAGGACGAGCGAATTCTCGATTGCGTCCCAAGTCTCCGCGGGGATCTTGCGGGAAGAATCAAATTTTTTGGTCGCGTAGCGCCAGCGGAGGGATTCGGTAAGTTGTTCTGCAGAAATGTTCATGGCGCTGCGATCATCACTGATCAATGTGGAAAGGCAAGGAAACCGACGGGAAATCCTTAAGTGTTAGACTCAGGACCATGCCGTATTCCCGTTGCAAGCGGTTGTCGCGCCGACTGAATCCGAGACCACCCACCCAATTTCCCAAATTGCGATGGATCGAGTATTCCATTTGTTCCAGCGTGCCGTCATCGAGCTCAATCACTTGTCGCATCCCGACGCCCCAGTCCTCATTGAGGCGATTATAGGTTCTAAACTCGACGCGGTTGGAATCGACCAAGTCCGGGTGATGATTGAGGATACGGTACCCAAATGAGAAGTCAAAATCGGGAGTCGGCATGAAGCGCAAAGCCGTGCTGAATTCGTTGAAACCCGACCCGCCACTCACAATGGGAAATTGCGTCTCCACATCGGCCGACATCCACGGCAAGGGTTGCCAACGCATGTCATTGTAGAGGTTGGAAAAATCTCTCTGTCCCTCAGGGTCTTTCATGAAAGCATCCACATAGGTGTCGAGGTAGAGCCACTCAAAACTCTGGTGATCACGCCGGGTCATCAATCGGTTTCGCGCGCCAAAGCGCAACACATTCCAACTCTGCAACTCGTCCACCGCAGTGAACCGGGTCGGATTCAATGGTCTTGGCCGGGTGGTGGGCGTCAACCGATCCACCATCGGGTCAATCGGGTCAAAGTCATTGGTGGAAACCAGCGACCATGCAGAATATGGCTGGAAAATGTGCATCAACCCATCGAGCCCCCATGAAGGTTCGGTGTACCCGGGAAGTGCTTTGACAAACTTCAACGAGGTTTCGGCACCGACATGAAGGTGGGTTCGCTCGGATCCGCTGACTGGCCCATCCACCATGCTGTAGCGCATGTATCCCAACCCCGCCTGCGGCGAAATGCTGAGAAAATTGCCGATGGTGGTGGGCATCGAAAATTCCTGATAGGTCCTAAAGCGCGCGTAGCTTGAATCTAGCAGCTGCGTGCGATAAGCCTCTCGCCTTGGATCACCCAGCGGCAACGCGATGCAGTCTTCGGCCATCTGGCGCTCAAACCCTTTGAGCTGGTTCAGCAGGGGTTGGGCGGCTGGATCACTCGCTCTGAGTTCTAACAATGGATCGAGAACCGCACGCCGCGTCGGATCTGCGGCTCGCTCACCCACAAGACCCAACGTCGTACTACCCTCATGCAAGAACGGAAGACCTGCCCAGGGCGCCCGCGCACGATCATAAGCGATCTCGGGGGAGCGCGTGTCGGCTCGGTAAAAATCATTCACCTGAAACCGCGTGGCAAGAGATAGCAAGGATGCATCATCATGCCGATAAATGCCGATCGTGTTGTCGGGCGATGGGTTGGTCTTGTAGGTATTAAATTCGAAGTCCTCCAGATAGTGCTCGTCACTGAGCAAGGTCAGATTCGAGTCGATCCTCCAATCCGCATCACTGGAGAAATGAGGCGTCATGCGGTGTTTCAAATCGACTTGGTAGCGCTCCGGCTCGACGATTCCACGCGGCACTCCGTTGCGAGTGGTTTGCGGCGCAAGGTCGTGGGTGAAATAAAGTCCCAACCCTGTGATTTCGCTATTTGCTGCGTCTTTTTTATCGAGGAGGTCCACCCCGACGCCCACACCACGGCGGGCGCGAAGATCGAGGTGCCAGCGAGAAAGTAGCCATGGAGCATCCGCCGCTCCCGCGGGAGCATCAGGGCCACCACCTAGCATGATTCCATAGGTGTTGAGCACGAAAGGCCCCCAATTGGAACGCGAACCGGGAATGAAACGATAGCCAACCTCGCCTTGAAGATCTTGGCTCAAGTAGGGCAGCCAGAAAACTGGCGTGTCGCCTGCATAAAGCTTCAAGTCATTGAAAATAATTTTATCTCCCGGATAGATCGTGGTTTTTTTCGAGCGAACCCAGTAGTCTGGATCTTCCACATCGTGAGTGGTAATTCCTGAGTTTTCACCGACGTAAACCCGCTGGCCATTGCGCTCCTCAACCGTGAACTTTCCCGCCTCTAATAGAATTGGGCCCAGCGACGCTTCGAGCCCACTCGCATCAAGGAATTTGCGCTCGTAATAATAAACCGCCCGCTCACCGCGCTGAAGGGCATTTCCTTGGTAAACACTGACGTGGCCCTCAAACGTCGCGGCCTTTGCCTTAAGGTCCAAGGTCACGCGGTCTGCAAACACCTCAAGCCCATTGTCACCCGTGACTTTGACCCCAGGGCCCAAGTACCGCAATCCCACATCCTTGACCCCTTCGATCGGACCACCTCCGTAATTGCTAATAGTTAGATTTTTGGGTGGCTCATTCGCAAGACCCGCGGAGTCACCCGCATGGATTTCCGGCACAGGCACCGGAGCAAGACGATCCACCTCAGGCACGGCTTGCAGGCGCTCCGCGGCGATCTCTGGCTGCTGGGCAAGCAACGCCGTTCCCAGTAGCGGATACATCATCCATCGTCCAAATTTCAACATCAGCATGATAAGAGAACTCAAATCCCATGAAGTAAAGGTTGAATGCCCGACCACCGTGCGACGAAATTGCATTTTACCCTGCCCCAATCCAGTCCATAGTCAGGCATGCAGACGAACTCACGAGCGGCAATCATTGGAGTCACCGGATTTGTGGGCACTGGACTACCCGCCATCCTCGCCGAAAATGGCATCGCAACCACTGGCATCAGCCGTTCCGGAAATGGCAACGTGCCCGGTGTGGATCGCTGGCAGACTCCAGATCATCTCGACTTTTCAGGTCACCATGCCGTCATCAACCTCGCTGGTGAACGCATCGACCAACGGTGGACTCAAACATCGCGCAGGCTCTTCCACGAAAGCCGTGTCGGACTCACCCAACAGGTGGTCGCGGCCATCGCCAAGCTGCCCCACACCGAGAGACCCAAGGTGCTCATCAATGCGTCAGCCGTTGGCATTTATGGCGACCGCGACGATGAACGGCTCACCGAAGCAAGCACGCATGGCCACAACTACCTCGCCGACCTTTGCAACGACTGGGAGTGTGCCGCGCAGGAGGCAGAGGCCCTCGGGGTGCGCGTAGTAAAGCTCCGAATTGGGTTGGTCTTGGGCAAGAAGGGGCCGGCTTTTGAGAAAATGCTGATGGTGTTCAAGCTCGGCATCGGCGGGAGACTCGGAACAGGGCAGCAGTGGGTGCCATGGATCCACTTGACCGATCTTCGCGCCGCGATCGCCCACGCAACGATGTCGGCCACCCTCAGCGGACCCGTCAATGCAACCGCGCCCAACCCAGAGCGCAACCGCGACCTGACGCGCAAATTTGCGGCCGCAGTGCATCGCCCCGCGTTCTTTCCCGCACCCGCCCTTGCACTCAAGCTGGTGCTTGGCGGCTTCAGCACCGCGCTACTCAGCAGCCAACGCGTCGTCCCCGCTGCCCTCAAGGCCGATGGCTTCGAGTTCCGCTTCCCGACACTGGATTCCGCCCTTGCCGATCTGATCGAATAACCGGCCGCTCGCCGCTCTCACCGCCGCTGCGTGAGCTGCAACCCGGTGGGAAAGCTCCGCGCGACTTGGAGTTTCGAAGGTGAAGGACAACGGACAGCCCATTTTGGCCAAATAAATCGCCTCGGGCCACCCCTCGGGAAGATCCGGCTCCGCAACATGGTAAATCCAACCCGAATCTCGGATTTCGTGCCCATCAATCTCCTGTCCTGCCTCTGGAGCGAACCACGGCCCCACCGCTTCAAGGATCTGCCGCATGCGCTCCGGATCGTCAGGCCCCGCATTGATCTCATAAAAATAAAAACCCGTCGTCTCCCAGTCCTCATGAAGGGAAATGAAGAGGTCTGGCTTCCGACCCTCCTTGAGCCACAACGCGTGCGCCGCAACCTCGGTCGTGCTTTGCAACCAATAATCCCGATTCAGATCGACGCCGTGTGCATTCTCACGCCGATTGACTGCAAATCCCGACGGGTTGAGGAACGGGCAAATCGACCAACTCACTTCGCCAGAAAAAAAGCCCTCACGCACCAACTCGAGCACCGCCAAGGGCCCGGCAGGCTCGTCTCCGTGAATCCCCGCCGAAACATACACGTGTGGCCCCACTCCGGGCCGCTCCCACGCCACAATGGACCCACCGTCGAGCTCCGCCAGCACCACCGCGGAAAAACCCGCCGCCTCAGCCGCTTCCCGAAATGAATCTTGGTAATTCTGCCAATCCAACACCGCAGTCATCGCCCAAAGCATGCAGCCTTAAGCCTAATTTGCAAAACCATACGACCATGAACCACCCGAAAGAAGCACCTTGGGTGCCGGATGAGCGTTGACGCCCCCCAATTTTTATCCATGATGAAGCCCGCTAGCCGATCTTGAACCTCAACCACCTTATCCGATGACCCTCATTCGCCGTTTCTTCACCGCCGCACTTGCCGCATCACTCATCACCATGGCCGCAGGCCAAGGAGCAAAGCTCAACATCGCCACGGTCGATATGCAGGAGCTCTTCAAGCAGTACTACCGCACCAACGAAGCTCAAAAACAAATCAACGTGGAGCGCGCACGCATCCAAAAAGATAACAACGAGCGCCTCGCCAAAATCCGCGAACTGCAAGATAGCATCGAGCAACTCACCAAGCAGCTCAATGACTCGTCGATCAATGACTCGAAAAAGCAGACGATCTACAAAGACATGCAGACGAAAAACCAGGAAGGCATCGCACTGGATCGCGAGCGCCGCGAGTTCCAACAACGTCGCAACCAGGCACTTAACGAAAAAATGGTTCAACGGATGAAGGGCATCCTTGAAGAAATCCGCAAGCTCGTTGAGGAAAAGGCCAAGGTCGATAACTTCGACTATGTCTTCGACAAGTCTGGCCTCAGCACCTCCCAAGTTCCTGTGCTCCTCTACACCAAGGATGCGACCGACCTCACCTCTGCGCTCCTCAAGGATCTCAACAAAGACGCGCCTCCAGGCTCTCTCACCCCCGCCGACGAGGCGAAACCAAGCGCCGCAGATCCAGCTCCCGCCGGCGACAAACAGTAGTCCCCAGGCTTTAAAACTCCCTCGCGTTGGCATTCGCCCTCACGCTTTCCGAGCTCGCCCGTTGGGTCGATGGTGACATCATCCGGGGCGAGCTCGATTTTTCGATGACTGGCATGGCCGCACTCGACCTCGCCACGCCCAGTGATGTCAGCTTTCTCGGCAATGAGAAATATCACAGCCAATTTCTCCAAACTCACGCGGGTGCGGTGATCGTGCCTCACGGCGTCACCGATGGCCCCGATCGGACCGCCCTCATCGCCGTCACGAATCCCTCACTCGCCTTCGCGGTGGTCGTCAAGCACTTCGCAGAATCCAGCCGAAAGTTCACTGCCGGCATCAGCCCACGCGCGGTGATCGATCCTACCGCCCTGCTCGATCCCACAAAGGTCCGCATCCACGCCGGGGCAATCATCATGGCGGGCACCAAGATCGGCGACGGTTCGGAAGTCGGCCCAAACAGCGTCATTTACGAAAACGTGACGATCGGGACAGAAGGTCGAATCATGGCAAATGTCACCATCCGCGAAGGATGCATCCTCGGCGACCGAGTCATCATCCAGCCCGGTGCCGTGATCGGATCGGACGGCTATGGCTACGAATTTTCCAACGGCCGCCATGTCAAAATCGACCAAGTCGGCATCGTCGAAATTGGCGACGATGTGGAAATCGGCGCAAATTCCACCATCGACCGCGCCCGCTTCGGCAAGACGGTCATCGGAGAGGGCACGAAAATCGATAACCTCGTCCAAATCGGCCACAATGTGATCATCGGCAAGCATTGCCTGATCATCTCGCAAACCGGTATTTCGGGTAGCTCACGCCTCGGTGATGATGTCACCGCCGCAGGCCAAGTCGGAATCGCCGGCCACGTCACCATCGGGTCCAAGGCGGTACTCAGCGCACGCACAGGCGTCACCGCCAACCTCCCAGGTGATGAGGTCTATGCCGGCAAACCCGCGCAACCCATGCGCGACGAAATGAAATCGCTCGCACTCGTCCGCCGCTTGCCCAAGCTCATCGAGCGGGTCAAACTGCTAGAAGATTCACTCAAAGAACTCCGCCGAAAACAAATCGACACCTGATCAAGAGTCCCCCTCGCCTCGAAGCTCATCTTGGCGGATTTTCCCCCAGTCTTCATCCGAAATGCAGCACGGATCTGCCGCAACTTGGTGGCCCGGTGCAACCTGCCGCAGCCCAAGGTCAAGCCCGATGGTCTCCGCATACCGGGGGTGGTTGATCCGGTGGCCAAAGGCACTCCCCTCCGGCGGATCGATGGGCGATGGCACATCTCCCTCAAGCAGGATTCGCTCACGCCGCGCCGTTGGATCGTGCGATGGAATCGCCGAGAGTAACGCCTTGGTGTAGGCATGACGCGGATCCCGATAAATCGACTCTGCCGATGCCACCTCAACGACCTTTCCAAGATACATCACAGCCACGCGGTCACTCACATGCTTCACAACCGATAGATCGTGAGCGATGAACAAATACGACAATCCAAAGT
This sequence comes from Akkermansiaceae bacterium, assembly GCA_026461385.1. GTDB lineage: Bacteria > Verrucomicrobiota > Verrucomicrobiia > Verrucomicrobiales > Akkermansiaceae > Luteolibacter. The sequence continues at coordinate 6,640 of JAPJNB010000061.1, read as the reverse complement.
CCCTCTGCAACTCGACCAGCAAGTTCAGAATTTGTGACTGCACCGACACATCAAGCGCCGATACCGGCTCATCGCAAACCATCAACTTTGGCTTCAGAGCAAGCGCACGGGCGATCCCAATGCGCTGACGTTGCCCGCCCGAAAACTCGAAGGAATACCGCTCCGCAGAAGAGGACGGCAGCCCCACTCGGTCCAATAGATCATCGACCCACTGGATGCGTTCGGCCCGACTGCCCAAGCCATGAATGATGAATGGCTCTTCAATGATCGCACGCACGCTCATCCGCGGATCGAGCGACTCGGCGGGATCTTGGAAGATCATTTGGAAATTCCGCCGTAAAGGCTGCAGTGCCCGCTGGCTCACATGGCTGATGTCTCGACCCTCAAACAAAATTCGTCCCTCCGTGGGTTTGATCAAGCGGACAATCGCTTTCCCAAGGGTCGATTTCCCGCAACCAGACTCACCGACCAATCCGAGGGTCTCACCCGGCGCGATTTCTAATGAAACTCCATCCACCGCACGGACCGCACCGGTGGCACGCAACATGACCCCGCTACGCACCGGGAAATGGATGCGGAGATCTTGAACAGATAGCAATGGGGAAGCACTCACGGTTGATAACAGATGGGACAGGTTTCGACCCAGTGGCCGGTGGACACCTCCGCAAACTGCGGACGCTCGCGAATGACATTTTTTTCACGGCCCATGCGCTGACAAAAACGGCACCCGTGGGAATAGTCGGCCAGCGAAGCCACGGTCCCGGGAATCGTGCTGAGCAGCGACTTCGAAGGGGTGTCGAGCGTGGGAATCGAAGCAAGCAGGCCACGGGTGTAGGCATGCAGTGGATTGGCAAAAAGCTCCACCGCGCTTGCACGCTCCACGACGCGACCGGCATACATCACCACGACCTCATCGCAGGTTTCCGCAATAACCCCAAGATCATGCGTGATCAAAATGGTAGCCATGCCCATCTCGGACTGGATCTGCTCCATGAGATCCAAAATCTGCGCTTGGACCGTCACGTCAAGCGCGGTCGTCGGCTCATCGGCAATCAAAAGCGACGGCCGACATGCCAAGGCCATCGCGATCACCACCCGCTGCCGCATCCCGCCGGAAAGGTGGTGCGGATAATCCATCATCCGGCGCGCCGGCGCGGGAATTCTCACAAGATCTAACATCTCAGTCGCTGCGTCCCATGCATCTTTTTTTGCCAGGCCTTTGTGAATCCTGAAGACCTCCGCCACTTGCCGCCCAACTCGATGCAGCGGATTGAGCGCAGCCATCGGCTCCTGAAAAATCACCCCGATCTCCCCGCCACGGATCTTACGGATCTCGGAGTCACTCGCGCGGACAAGATCCTGGCCCTTGAAATAAACGTGCCCGCCTAAGATTTTTCCCGCAGGCTGAGGCAGCAAGCGGATAATCGACATCGCCGTCACGCTTTTCCCGCATCCAGACTCGCCCACGATCCCCAGGGTCATCCCCGCTTGAACCGGGAAAGACACCTGGTCCACTGCACGCATCAACCCGCGCTCGGTCTCGAACGAGGTGATCAATTGGTCCACCTCCAGAATAGTTTCCGTTTCGCCAATCATGGATTTCCAAGGTTCTGCTCGTCGGGTGACGCTTGAGATTCCGGCGCTTTCACGCGGTAATCTTCGATGGATCGGGTGACCTCGGGAAAGAATTTGCCCGATCGCCTCGCGCGCTGGGTCTCCTCCTTCACGGCGTCATCCACCCAAAACACAAAAACTTCCTGCGGATCATAGACCACTGGCGGACTGAATCGCGTCTCCTTGCAATCCGGCCACTTCACCCATCGCCATGCCCCGATTCTAATGAAATCCACAGCGTAGCCCGGGACAAAAATCGCTTCGTCATGCATGATCCGCTGGAGCTTGCACGCCGCATCCTTGAGTTGATCCACCGTGGTCGCGCTGCGCACCTGCTCGCTGAGGGCGTCCGTGTCCGCGCGATGCCACGCAAAGGTATTATTGGTTTGCGGCTTCGGATGCCCATTTTCGTCGACCGCATTCGATGAGTGCAAGAACTGGTGGAAATCAGGGACTGGCGGAGAAATCAACCAACTCCCGAAGACCATTTCATGCTGTTTCTGCATCTCTTTCTTGTAGCAAACGGTGTATTCGAGGCCATCGATTTGAACCTCGAAACCACATGCCTTCGCTTCTTCCTTGAGAATCGCGAAGATCCGGTCCATCTGCGGGGTCGCGGGATAGGTGAGCGACACCGAAAGCCGAGTGCCATCGACCCTTGTTAGAATCCCATCGCGCCCCTCGCGCGTGAAACCAGCCTTGGCAAAAGCCTCGCGCGCCGCAGTGATAGAAAACGGACGCGCAACGATCGAAGGATCACTGAATAACGCATAACCCTCATTGAAGGCATTCAGCCTCTGGTAATCACCACGGAACATCACGTCGATGACCTTCTGCCAGTTCATCGCATGCTGGATTCCAATGCGAATGTCTCGATCAGCTAACAAAGGCTTGCTGACATTCAAATAAAGCCCGCGGGGAATCTTGGGATACTTGCTATAAAAGGTGTAGCGCTCGATATAGCCCTTATAAACCGGATCCATCTCCGACTTCTCATACCAAAGTTGAGGCTGTGTTAGAAAAAAAGTGTCGAGTTCGCCTGCACGAAACAACTCGAAAGCCTTCGATTCGTCACGGACGACCGTGTGCACGAGTTTGTCCGGATTGAACCGGTAACGATAGTATTTGCGGTCTTTCGCCCACCAGTCCTTCACCCGCGTCTGAGTGATCGAGACTCCCTTAATAACGTCCTCGGGCCGCACTTCGTAGGCTCCAGTCGTCGGCGGAAATCGCCACTGATAGCGCTCTTCATAATCGGGCCCGTATTCGGCATAAAAATGGGGCGGCGCAGGCGTGATCGCCCCAGCGAAAACAGGCGCAAAAATCTTCGCCTCCGGCAGCGAAATGGAAACCGTTAGATCATCGTACATCGCAACCTGCGCAATGTTTTCCCGATAGTATTGTTTCCAATACGGATTAATGATGTTGTCCGAAACGTGTACATAAACGGAAAGCAGGAAATCACGCGCGCGAACTGGGACACCATCGGAGTAGCGGGCCTCGGGATCGATGCGAAAATAAATCGTCCGTCCATCTGCGGAGGTCGCCCATTGGTTGGCGATGCCGGGAATGATCTCCATGGTCTCCGGGTGTAAAGTCACCAATGGGAAATCGATATAATCGTAAAGATCACCCCGAAACGAGTGGTTTGAATTGTCGCCAAACGGGCTGAGGGTCGGCGGAAATGAGGGAATAAAACGCCGGAAGACCCCGCCTTTTTTTGCAGCCGGATCCCCGATTTCCGGCTGATTCATGCCATCACTCCACACCAGATCACTCGGCACTTCCGACGGATCTCCAACCTTCAAAAAGTTTCCAAGGCCGAGCCGGAATCTCCATTTTTCGCGATCCAAGCGAATTGCCTTCGCTCGAGCATCGAGGACGGTCTTTGCTTCGCCCACTGCGGTTAGAAGTTCAGCTTCCACGTGAGCCGCATCCTTTTCAGTAACGGCCTGTTGCACTTTGAGCCAGTTTTCAATGTAGTGATTGTACACTGGGGCGAAGTCCTCAAAGGTGAGGCCACGCGCTGTATCCTTGGTCTCACGACGGCAGCCGGTCAAGGCGAGCCCGATCAATACCAGCGATGTTAGAAATTTTCGCATCAACGGTAGTAGGTGAATTTCTTGGGATCGAAGGCTTCGCGGACTGCCTCGCCGATGAAAGTGATTAGAACCAATAAACCTACAAGAACGATGAACGTCGAGGTGACGAGCCACGGCGCCGAGAGATTGGATAGCCCGTCATTCAACAAGCGCCCCCACGTCGCATACTCCGCAGGAAGCCCGAAGCCGAGGTAGTCGAGAGAAGTTAGCGAAAAGACCAGTCCCGACAGAGTGAATGGAATCAAGGTGACGATGATCGCGATGGTATTCGGCAGGAGATGCCTGAACACGATCCGTGGTGTGCTCGCGCCCAAAACCTTCGCCGCAGAGATGTAATCACGCTCGCGGTCTCGGTACGCAGCGGTTCTCATGAGGTAGGTCATGCCGATCCAACCGAAGGCAATCAAGATGGTCATGATCACGGGGAGACCCTTGAAGCGATCCGGAACGAGGCTCGAAAAAATGATCACGATGAAAAGGAACGGCATGTTAGAAAAAATTTCAATCAACCGCTGGGCGACCATGTCAAACCAACCGCCGAAGTACCCCATCATCATCCCAATGCTTATTCCGATGAGATACACGATCGGCAGATAAATCAGCGCGGCTTTGAAATTGACCTGCAATCCTCCATAAAGGTAAGCCAGCACATCGTATCCTTGAGATGTAGTTCCTAACCAATTACCCTCCTCTGGGAGCGGTGGTGCTGGGTGATATTTCACCGCTCTCAGTTCACTGCTCTCCCACGAGAGGAACGCCTCTTTGGTCCCGTCGCCCGTGTAGTGATCCGAGACCAATTTCCCATCGCGATACTCGCCTGAATAAACCGGCAGCCCCTCGCTATTCCAACCATCGACTGGCCCAGTTAGAACTCCATTGCGCATGGTATAGCGCAGATGCATTTTCCCCTCCGCGACATCGAGATACTTCGCAACCAACCCCCAATACGGCCGCCCGCTACCTTCCGAGTAAAGATCGCCACGCTTGACGAGCGCCCTCGAGCGCGGCGGAAGCGTGTCGCCCGTAGGGTCGTAGGGGATGAGTGGCAGAATGACACGATTCGTGCGAGAAGTCTCCCACGCCCGTTTGAGCTTTCGGTAATCCGCAGGGGCCTCCGCCGTCTCGCCAGTCTCGCCGAAGTCTTTGTTTTTCAGGTCCGTTGGCAAAAACGCCGGAAAGATCCACGCACCATGATAGCGCACCGCGAGAGCCCGCTTGCCCACGATCGCTTGGTCCATCGCTGCTAGACCGCCGAGTGCGAGCAGGATGACCAGCGAGTAATACCCACGTTTGATTTCACAAAATCGGCGGATGCGCCGCACCGTGACCGGATTGCGAGGGCCCGCAGTGAACGAGCGAACGACTAGAAAAACACCACCCACGGTGAAAAGTGCCGTGCAAAGCCAACCGAACCAAAGAAACCCACCACCTGACAGAGGCAACTCCCGACTCACATCGAAAAACCAGCGCACCGTCGGCAACGCGAGGTCCATGCATTGCCCGGTGGCGGCAAGCGCACCCAACATGATCGATGCAATTCCTAACAGCCTCATGGTTACTCGAATTTAATCCTTGGGTCGACCATGGCCACCAGAAAGTCAGAAATGACCTGCCCGAGCAGCATGAGAAAAGCCGCAACGGTCAACGTGCCCATGATGACCGGAACGTCTCGTGCAATGACCGCTTGGTACTGAAGAAGGCCGAACCCTTGGATGTCAAAAACCGTTTCAACGAGCATCGAGCCACCGATAAAAATTTCGACCAAGCTGCCGAGGCTCGTGGCCACTGGAATCATGGAGTTCCGAAATGCGTGCGTGAAAACGGCTCTACGATAGCTTGCGCCTTTGGCCACCGCAGTGCGGACGTAGTCAGCCGCGAGATTGTCCATCAGGCTGTTCTTGGTGAGCATGGTGAGCATGGCAAACGAACCGATGACATAGCAAAGCAGCGGAAGCACCGTGTGATGCGCGATGTCTTTGAGTTGAGCCCAGTGGTCAAGCTGGCTAAAACCCGGACTGGTTAGACCAAAGAGTGGGAAAAGATTCATCCGAGCACCCAAGTGAACGAGAAGGATCGCCCCAAGCGCAAAGCCAGGAATCGAATAGCCGAGAAAAATGAGTACCGAGCTCGTCGTGTCGATCCAAGTTCGGTGCTTGAGCGCCTTGAGCACACCGAGCGGAAGGCAGATTGCGTAGGTGATGATGGCCGTTAGCAGGCCGAAGTAGGCGGCAATCGGCATCCTTTCAAAAATCATTTGATGCACCGGGTCGCCGAAGACGGTCGAACGGCCAAGATTGCCCTGAAAAATTCCCGAGTAGCGCGTCTGATAGATCACCACCCGTGGTGGATAGGCGGGCGCCGTGCCATTCCCCGAATTTCTCCGGCGGTAGCGCTCTTGTCGGTCGGCCTCGGTCTCGTAGCGGACTTTCCAGCCCTCGCCTTCGATGGGTTTTCCGCTTTGTGCAAAGGTTGCGGAAATCACGACCTCGTCACGGCGGGTGACTCGCACGGCTCGACCATCCCCCCGCAGCACCACGGCAGCGGTCAGCGCGGGATCAAGGTCACTGCCAATCCGTTCATCGCCGCGATCTCCATACTCACCTTTGGACAGATGCACCTCGCGCGGCACGATCCCAAGCCACTGGCCATAGGCGGTTAGCACCGGCTGATCGAGGCCGAACTGCTCTTCAAGCTCCTCAAGTTGTTCCTCGCTCAGACCGCCTTGTGCTTGGTTCGATGCGGACCGCTTGCCGCCGTGGTCTGCCCCCCGAGATGCTTCTTGCAACATGCGGTCGAGTGGCCCACCGGGGACAAACCGCGTGATTGCAAACACGAGCATGGTGATCCCAACCAACGTCGGTGGAATCAGTAGCAGGCGTCGGAGAAAATAGCTCTTCACAAGGGTCTCTGCCGTTGTTTTAGCG
>JAPJNB010000060.1 GCA_026461385.1 Akkermansiaceae bacterium | reverse complement strand
CGCTTCCCAGTCGTCGGGGAGACCGTCCTTGTCCTTGTCCGCACCGAGCGTGAGATCCAAACGAACGCGCTCGCTCCCCTTGCCCGCCGTGAGATTTCCGCTCACTTCGATCGGATAATACCAAGTCTCAACCTTGGAGACCGGATCCTTCATTGACACCGCGAGGCTGAACAAGCCGCTCGCCGCCAGGGCCCGATCCGAATAAATCGTGGTGCCCGAGCGCGCTTGGTCGATGCGGATCTTCAGCTCGTAGCTTTGGTCGATTTGGCTCGAAGTGACCGGCGTGCGGGCCATTTCCTTGGTGCCCTTTAGCAAGACCACTTCAGCGCCCTCGGCGGTGATCGTCTGGCCGACTTGGTCCCGCACGATCCCGAAAAGCGTGTAATACGGCGCTGGCGGGAAGGCCGCAGCGATGCCCGCACTGAGTAGCAACAAAAGCGCACAGCGCTGGAAAATTCCAGCCCCGCTAGCTACCCCATACCGACAGTGATAAAAAGTCATGAACGCAAAGGTAGAAATTTCACTAATTAGAAATTTACCCGTTAGAAGCCATGTCGGCATGCCACTGTCTAGCAAATTGTGTGTCGGCACTGGTTTAAAACCCTATTTTTTGCCAGTTCAAACCTAGACAGACTTTAAAATGAAATGGCCGAGAATCGGCGGCGAAGCTGAATTTGGTGAATGATTGAGAATCCAGAGTTTGGCTGATGGGGTGAAAATGGGTCGATGACGACCTTGCGGGAGGTGGGTTTCCGGTTCTGCCGGTGGATTTCGGTTGATCTTTGCCGATCCGGCCATTCGATGGAGATGCGTTCCGCGCGCCCGATGTCCAAGCCTGATTTCAAAGCCATGCTCCGTGAAGTGCCACACCAACCCGGTGTGTACCTGATGAAGGATCGTCTCGGAACGATCATCTACGTGGGCAAGGCGCTCGACCTGAAACGTCGCGTTTCCTCATATTTCATGGCGTCCCAAAAAATGCGGGCAAACGTGAAAACCCGGGCCTTGATCGATTCGATCCACGACTTCGAATTCCACATCGTTCGCAATGAAGAGGAATCGCTCGTGCTGGAATCCAAGCTGATCAAGGACTATCTCCCGCGCTACAACATCGCCCTCCGCGACGACAAACGATTCTACTTCGTCAAAATCTGCCCCGCCGACCCGTGGCCGCGTTTTGTGACCACCCGAGCGAAAAAGGACGATGGCTCACGCTACTTCGGGCCATTTCCTCACTCGCACGCACTGCTCGGCACGCTCGAGTGGCTCAACCGCGGCTTCGGTCTGCGGATTTGTCGGCCACACCGCCCGGGCGCCGCCGATTACCGCCACTGCAATGCCGATGTGATCCGCAACTGCTCCGCCCCCTGCATCGAGCGGATCACCCGCGAGGATTATCTCGCCAAAATCGATGAGGCCTGCCGCGTGCTTGAAGGCAAGGGCAAGCGCGAGCTCTTCGAGTCCCTCCGCACCGAAATGACCACGGCCGCTGAGCTCCTTGATTTCGAGAAGGCGGCCAAATTTCGCGACATCCTCGAGAATCTCGAAAAAACGCTGCGCCCATCTCGCCAGTTCAGCCGTGGGATCCCCACAACGGTCCAGCCGACGACCGATCTCGCCGAGCTCGGTGAGGAACTCCACCTCGCGGGTCCGCCCCACATCATGGAGTGCTTTGACATTTCCAACGTCTCGTCCAACCACATCGTGGCCTCAATGGTCCGATTCACCGGCGGGAAACCCGACAACCGCAACTACCGGCGCTACCGCATCCGCACGGTCGAGGGCCAAGACGACTTCGCATCCATGGCCGAGGTCATCCGCCGTCGCTATTCGCGGATCCTCATGGAAAACCGAGCCGCGAATCCGGACTCGGAATTTTCCCAAGAAGACCCCGTCGAGGCCCAACGCCGCCTTGCGCGCGACGGCCGCGCGAAAATCATCCTGCCGGATCTCGTCATCGTCGACGGTGGAAAAGGCCAGCTCAGCATGGCCGTTCGGGAACTCCGGGCACTCGGCCTCCACGAGCTGCCGGTGATCGGCCTCGCCAAGCGCCGTGAGGAAGTCTTCGTTCCGGGCGAAAGCCAGCCGATCCTGATCCCCCATGACCGCGGCGCACTCAAGCTGCTTCAGCGCATCCGCGACGAGGCACACCGGTTTGCCAATGGCTACAACTCGCTGCTCTATCGGCGCCGGATGCGGGAAAGCTTGCTCGATGAATGCCCCGGAATTTCCACGAGCAAAAAACAGATTTTGTTGGAAAAATTCGGCAGCGTCGCTCGGCTCAAAAAAACGACTCCCGATGAGATCGCCAAGCTCCCCGGAATTTCCATCAAGTCGGCCACCGCGATGTTAGAATTTCTGCGGCGAGCGGATTGAAACAAAAACCCCCGTCGCGGATGACCGGACGGGGGCTAAAACGAGGTTTAGAATGATGGCGGAGCAAATCAGGCCTCTGCGGATTTTTCCGGAGGTGCAAGACTGACCGTTTCCTCAACCACGACGACCGATTCAACAACCGACTCCACGATGGTTTCGATCACCGGTTCGGCAGCCACGGCAGCCACGGCGGCAGATTCCTCCGTGGCGGTCACTGCGGGCATGGTCGATGCAAGGACGGGGCGGATGGGCTCGCGCTCGGTGCGGCCTTCGCTGTCTTCGCGTTCGTCTTGGCCCTTCGATTTCGCGCCGGAGACCGTCATGTTGCGGCCCATGAACGGTTGGTCGTTGAGCACCTCGACGGCGCGAACGGCTTCATCCATGCGGAGCATTTCCACAAACCCATAGCCCTTCGAGCGGTGGGTGCTGCGGTTGTAAACGACCTCGATGTTGCGAACGCCACCAATGCCTTTGAAAAGCTCTTGGAGGTCTTGTTCGGTCACGTCGTAGGACAGATTTCCGACGTAAACGCGAGTGGACTCGACGCTTTTCGGATCGCCCCCACGGGAACGCTCGGCATTGCGGTTCGCTCCACGCGTGCGCTCACCTTCGCCACGAGGCGGACGTTCACCTTCATTGCGAGGGGGACGTTCGCCGCCGGTACGAGGCTGGCGCGGCGGGCGGGCTTCACCTTCGCCGGAGCGGGCGTTGCGGGTGTTCGACTTCGGAGCGCGCGATTCTGGGAACGGCGTGGACTCCGGCTTGCGGCTTGGACGAGCGGGCTCCTTGTAGAGTCCGACGGCCTTGAGGATTTTCTGCCACAAGGTCAATTTGGCTGGGGCGTATTTGCGCGCCGGCCTCGATGCTTGTGGGCGGAATTCCTCGGAACGTTGTCCACCTTGGCGGCGGCCTTGGTTGCTATTACGGTCTCCGTTGCGATCTCCGTTGCGGTCACCTTCACGGTCACCTTGGCGGTTTTGGTTACGATTGCGGTTTGAGCCTCCGCGTGAGCGGCGGCGACGATTTTCTCCCGAGTTTTGGGATTCTTGTGTTGCGTTTGACATTAGGTCAGTGGGGTCATGGTTTCAGGCGGCCCGGCGCGGCGAGTTCAGAAGAACTCGGCAATGCAGGAAGGACCTCGTGCTGACTGGCAAGGTTCCGATCATCTGGCTTTTTGGTGCCAGGGATGAATCTCCGCAGCTTGCGAAAGGAGAACTCAACCGGTGTCAGAATCTGCCGGCTTGCGCCGCCGCCCGTGAGTCAGATAATTCCAAGTTTCCTGTCCGCAGGCCGATTTCACTACCCGTGAGAAGAAGGGGTGAATCATGAAGCACTCGGCCGGATGCGGACATCGGAGGTAGGAACACCTGCTCAGGGAGAATTCTAGACGGCTCAGGGAATTTGGCAAGACCCGAACCGGAGCTGGGGCAGATTTCGCAGATTCCTAGGCCGTCATGACCCGCCCGAGTGGGCACCTACGCCCCGGCCAAGGCCCGAATCCACTTGGAAATCTCGGATTTCACGTTGGAAATCGATGGGGCCCCCGGGTTGGTGCGGGCGGCCAAGGCGGTTTCCAGCGAGAAAACTTCCTTGGCGTCCGGCCCGTAGGCGGGATCGATGGCCGGAAGGTCGAGCTGGTCGAGCGGCGTCTGGGTGGCGATGGCCTGGGCCACGGCTTTCCCAACGAGCTCGTGGGCATGACGGAATGGAACGCCTTTTTTCACCAAGTAGTCAGCGAGGTCGGTCGCGAGCAGCATCGGATCCGCCGCGGCGCTCCGGCAGTTTTCCTCGCGAAGTTCCATCGCGGCGATCATCTCGGTGTTCACCGCGAGGACCATGCGCAGGGTGTCCACTGAGTCGAAAAGCGGCGGTTTGTCCTCCTGAAGGTCACGGTTGTAGGTGAGCGGCAGGCCCTTCACGGCGACGAGGAGGTTCATCAAATTCCCCACCAAACGTCCGGTTTTGCCACGAGTGAGCTCGCAAACATCTGGGTTTTTTTTCTGGGGCATCAACGAGGAACCCGTCGTGTGCGCGTCCGACAACGAGGCGAAGCCAAACTCCGCCGTGCACCAAAGGATCAAATCCTCACTCAAGCGGGAAAGATGAACGCCGCAGAGCGAAATGACAAAAAGCAGCTCGGCGATGTAGTCACGGTCGGCGATGGCATCCATCGAGTTGTGGGTGACGTCGTCGAAGCCCAACTCCGCGGCGATGGCGCGGCGGTCGAGGTTGATCGTCGACCCCGCGAGCGCGCCCGAGCCGAGCGGGGACTGGTTCAGCCGCTTCCGGCAATCCGCGAGGCGGGACTTGTCGCGCTCAAGCATCTCGACGTAGGCGAGGAAATGGTGGCCTGCGGTAACCGGCTGACCGCGCTGGAGGTGAGTGTAGCCCGGGATCACCGTGGCAGCGTATTTTTCCGCACGATTGAGAAGAGCACGCTGCAGACCGGTCACCGCTGCGAGCAAACCGTCGATTTCCGTGCGAGCATAGAGCCGGGTGTCGGTCGCGACCTGGTCATTGCGCGAGCGAGCGGTGTGGAGCTTGGCCCCGGCAGCACCGATGCGCTTGGTGAGCTCCGCCTCGATGTTCATGTGGATGTCTTCCAACGAGGTGCGGAACTCGAATTTCCCAGCCACGATGTCCGCCTCGATTTCACGCAAGCCGCCCTCGATTTCAGAAAACTCGCTTTCGGTCAGAATTCCAGCATGCATCTGAGCGCGCGCGTGGGCGATCGATCCAGCGATGTCGTGCGGGAACAGGCGCCAATCATACGAAATGGACTCGCCGAACTGCTGGACGAGTGACGAAGTATCTTGAGAGAAGCGGCCTTTCCACATGGCGGATGATGGTTGAGTGAGATGAGCGCCGAAACACGATGGGTGCTGGCACGCCCGATTTGAACCCCGAACGCGCCGAGATGAAATACGAAATTTCCCCAGATCTCCAATTTGCGGACTAGCCCACTGGCCCACTGGCCCACTGGCCCAACATTACATTCCCCAGCGTAAATTGTCATGACGGGTCACAAGTCCAGACCCGATCTCCGTCCAGCGCTACCCAATCACTTCATCACTTTTCCACCCGCTCTTCGCCCACAAAGCCCAAGAAGACAAGGAACCTTACTTTTTGTCCGGGAAATTGAAGTCTTGTCCGGGAAATTGAAGTCAAGCGGCCAACGCGCCATTCCAGGCTCGCCACGATGGCGGACTTGAACGGGTCGGGTTATCATATTTTTTAACTGGAAAATTGCATTGCGAATTTGAATTCTTTCCCCGGGCAAACCACCGGTCCCGGTGGGCATGTCAGCCCTCATCCTCCACCCCTTTCTTACGTCCTCTCCAGTTGGCTTGAGCAAATGCCGCATGGCGCGAAAACCATCCAGCAAGCCCGACTCCAGCACCGCCACCATCCCCCTGAACGAAATGGCCGCGAATTCTGACAAAACAAATCCCTCGAATCCTAGGTCTGGGCTACCGCGTGCGCCATTCGCGGGAGGTTTTAAATCCCAAAAGGAGGGGGGACATTCCTGTCCCGATGCCGGCTATCTTAAAGTCGTGGAAGGGATTCACGGCACGGGAGATCAACAAACGGATCGGGAAATCGGGAAAGCTTTGGCAGGATGAATATTGGGATCGGTTGATCCGCAGTGAACGGCAATTTTTCAGGGTGGCGGGATATATCCGGCAGAATCCGGTAAAAGCGAAACTGGAGGGGGAACATTCTTGTCCCCCATTCCTCATGCCTCTGAAAGATGAAGGGGGACAGGAATATCCCCCCTCCGTTACCGCATCACCTTACCCGTGATTTTTGGACAAATCCGACATTTCAGGATTTAGACTCGCATGGGGGTGGAGGGGCTGGGTTAATCCATGTGCCGATGAGCGACGCTTCAAAACCCACCGATCTGCACGAACCACGCGCGCGGCTGCTTTCGCCACAGCAAATGCGCTCTGGGCTTGCTGCGTGGCTTGGGTGGCTCTTCGACGGGTTGGACATGCACTTGTACACGTTGGTGGCGACCGCGTTTGTGGCGCAACTGTTGATGACAGGTGAGAGCGACCCCGAGGTGGGGAAAAAGGCATCCATCATCCAGGCCGCGTTCCTCGTCGGATGGGCACTCGGCGGTGGGTTTTTCGGGCGCGTCGCAGATCTTCTGGGCCGGAGCCGGGCCTTGGTTCTCACCATCCTCACGTACGCCTTGTTCACCGGCTTATCTTTTTTCGCAAAGGAATGGTGGCACCTCATGGCCTTCCGATTTCTAGCAGCACTGGGGATCGGCGGGGAATGGGCGGTGGGCGCATCGTTGATCTCCGAGACATGGCCGAAGCGGTGGCGTCCCTGGATCGCGGCGACCTTGCAAAGCGCCGTCAACTGCGGAATCCTGCTCGCTTGCCTCGCGGGTGCCTTGCTCAAAGGGCATCCGCCCCAGTGGATTTTCCTCGTTGGAGTCTTGCCGGCATTCATCACCCTGTGGATTCGGAGCGCGGTGCCTGAAACCGAGGCGTGGACGGAGGCAAAAAACGACCAACCTGCACCGCAGCTTCGCGAGCTTTTCGGTAGCCGGGTGCGCGGCATCACGCTGAGGGTCAGCTTGGTTTGTGCGGTTGCGCTCACCGCGCATTGGACGTTCATGTTCTGGCAGCAAAGTTACATCCGTGGGCTGGCAGAGGTGGGGGAATTGAAGGCCGCCAAGGATGGGGCCACGGTCATGGCATTGCTCTGGATCATGGTCGGCTCGCTCATCGGAAATTTCACCGCTGGCGGCCTTGCCAAAATCTTCGGTTATGGCAAAGCCATCGCGCTGATGTTGGCCGGCTATTTCATCCTCATGTGGTTCACCTTTTCCAGTTTGCACTCGCTCGAGGTGACTTACGGGCTTTTCGCGGCGATCGGCGTGATGCAAGGATGCTTTGGGCTATTCACCATGTGTCTGCCGCCGCTTTTCCCCGTGCTATTGCGCAGCACGGGCGCGGGATTCTGCTACAATATCGGTCGGATTCTCTCCGCAGTGGGGGTGGTGTTTTTCGGCATTTTCAACAAGGTCCAAGGCGACTTCGCTGGGGTCTTGCTCACCGCCTCGTGGCTATTCATCCCCGCCGCGCTTTTCGCGCTGCTCTTGCCGGAGCCGGATGAGACCGAGTCGGCTTTAGCCTAACTTATCCGCGACCGCTCGCCAGACCCGCTCGGTTTCCAACTCAACCTGGCAGCGGCGGTCCAACGGGCACTTCGCCAGCAAACACGGCGCGCACTCCACATGACGCCTCACCACCGCATGACGCCGGCCAAGCGGACGCTTCCACGCTGGATCATTTGGCCCGAACAAGGTCACACACGTTGCGCCGGCATGAGCCGCTAGATGAGGCAACGATCCATCCGCCGCGATCACGACCGCGTAATTTGCCAAAAGCGGCCATGCATCGCCACCGAGCGACCAAGAGAGAATTTCAACCCCATCGCCCAATCGAGCGGCAAGCATCTGCCCCAACCCACGCCCGCCGCCCTCAACAGCCACGCTCACCGATTTGCCGGTATCCAAAAGCTTCAAGCCAAGCTCCACCCAGCGCTCGATCTCCCACTCATGGCTTGGCCCAAAATCCGAGCCAGGACAGAGCAAGACCGAGCCATCGATCCGGTGGATGCCCAAATCCGCAGGCATAAAAAACTCAGCGCGCTCGGTGTCGATCCCTAACAATTCCACTGCGGCCAAATAATGACGGACCCGATGCTCCAACGGCCCAACCCGCACCTCAAGCGGGTGCGTGAGCAGCTTGCTCAACTTGCGCTCCGCAATCCCGAGTCGACGTGAAATTCCCGCAATTTTAAAGACCTCCGCCGCGACGCCGGTGTCCCAAGCGAGGGATGCCTCCCAAGTTCCTGAAACCCCCGCAGCCACCACCTTCGGCTTCGAATTTAGTAAAAAATCCATCACCGCCAGCCCGTTGAGACTCTCCCAAAATCCACGCTGATCTGCCGGACAAACCACTCCCACGGCCATCCCTGCAGCCATCAACGCCCGCACTGCGGGAACGGCAAAACACGCCTCATCCCACCGCTCCGGCGCAGCCACCAGCATTCCTCCAGCAATCATGGTCACCCACCTAGCCTAGGGCAGCAGGACCACGCCGCAAACTCCAAAATCACCAGTCCGCCTATGCCCGTTTCCTTCGAAGCAAAGCAACCACGACGCAAGAAATCATAGCACACCAAGTCGAGGGTTCTGGAACCTGAAGATTATCTAGGTTGTTCGCAAAGGTGTCATCGCTCATTCCCAAAATTTTCAGATCCGCTTCAGTTTGATTGAAAACCCTGAGCCCATAAACTGGCTGATAGGCATTGCTCGTACCGTCAAAAAACTTTTGCGCTGAGAAAAGGGTCAATGCTTGCGCTTGACCTGGAACATTGATCGATGATGCAAAGCCCGTAGTCCAATCATACGCATCATAGCCCACTGCGGGATTGATCGAGCCGCCGAGGGTGAGGAGGTTGGCTCCGGAGTAAGGCACACCATCCGAGCCGAGGGCCATCAATCGGATGGCACTGTTTCCCCAGCGCTCCGACACAAGGAAACTATCACCTTCCGCGAAGGCCTTAGAGAAATGAAGATCATAGTCCGCAGCATTGGGATCTGTAATGGGTAATGATAGAAAATCATGGAACCCATAATTGCGCAAGTTGGTATCCATGCTGGTCGCCGCGATGGCGTCCACATACGCTGCATAGTCTGAATTGCTCAACACCACCGTACTGTTATTGACGACTCCAACACCCGACGTAAGTGCCAGTTGAGGGTTCACATTTAAAACCTTGGTTTTTCCTAAATTAAAATACGAAAGCGTCTTGCCCCCAGCATTCACGCTTTTAAGCAATATGGGGGTGTTTCCGACGTTTTCAACTCCATTAGCTTCGTTCATCTGAACGATTTCATTTCCGCCAACATCGTAAACGACTTGAGAGATGGGTTGATTGTTAACACCCGGAACGATGTCCATTGCGCATGCTGAAACTCCAATGGCTAAAAAGATAACACATTGCCGACCGACGAATGAATGGGGGGTACTCATTGGAAACAATTTAACAAATTGTTTTTCCGGAAGCAATATTTTTCTGTGTTCTTATTTTTGAGACTTCATGCGGAACTATGTTAATTCGTAAAAAATGATAGTACACGGTGGACCTTTTGATGGATCTTTAAACTGTTTTGGGGACCTAAAACATTGCACCATAAGCACCATTCAATTCTGCTGCTAGATTTTGGCAAGTCGGCAGATTTCCGAATGATGTGACGACGCCCGCGATGCCTTTCTATAACCTTTCGGTGAGCACGATTCCTGCGGCAACCGGTGTGACCCTTGGCTTTTCCAGCCAATCCAAGAAGTCAGACCACCAAATTTCTGGATTGCCAATCCGCCGTTGCGGAGGTAAAGTCCGCACTCGCAAGCGGCTCCTCGCGAGCCTAGATGTCGAACTAATTACAAACCGCTGTGGGATTTTTTGATGCCATCAAACGCTGGCGGTTGACCCGTGAGGGGCTTTCGTCAGGGAGAAAACGCCGGGTTCATAGTGAAAATCGGGTCATCCAAATTTTGGAGGATAGCTTGTGGGTCAAGCTCGCGCTTTATGCGGGATTCGCCCTTGGTTGCGGGTTGTTGATCCTAAAAAGCTCCACCGGCACCTTGTTTGCCGAAGATTCCTTCAAAGGGGCGCTTTGCGGATTGATCATCGGAGCGACGGCCGTCGCCATGTTCCAAATCAGCTTCCAGAGCACTTGCCGCCGCAACAGCCGCGTGATGCTCGTGCTGGGCGGCGTGATTTGCCACCTCCTTCTGGTTCGGGCGGTCATGGGATTGACCGATTCCGGTGCCTTGTCCAACAGCTTCAGGCTTTTTGCCGTGCCTTTCGCGTTCGCGCCCATGCTACTTGGCGTGCTACTCGGGCGGGCGGTTGCGGCGTTTTCGGCCGTTTTTGTCATGGTAATCGGCTGCCTGCTCGTGCCCCAGCCAGAGGTTTTCAGCTACACGCTGCTCAGTCTCGTTTGTGGAATCACCAGCATGGTGCTTGCCTTCCAGGTTCGCAAACGGATCGAACTCCTTCAGGCCGGCATCTATGTTGGATTGGTAACCATCATCATTGGCTTCGTCCTTGGCCGCCTGGACATCGGCGCCGTTTTTGGCCCGGATTCCATGGACCATCTTCAACTACTCGGAAGTGGCTGCGCGACCGCCCTTGGTACCGCGGTGATCTCCGCGCTCCTCATCAGCGGATTGCTCCCGCTTTTTGAGGGGACTTTCCAACTGACCACCGACATCAGTTGGCTCGAGCTCAGCGACCTCAATCACAAGCTTCTCCGCCAAATGCAGCTCGAGGCTCCTGGCACCTTCCACCACAGCTTGATTGTCGCCGCTCTATCAGAAGCCGCCGCCGAAAAAATCGGGGCCAACGCCCCAATGTGTCGCGTTTGTTCGTACTTCCATGATGTCGGCAAGCTCAAGAAACCGGCCTACTTCATCGAAAACCAACACGAGATTGCGGAAAACCCCCACAACTCCCTAACACCCACCATGAGCGCGCTTGTCATCGTCGCTCACGTGAAAGACGGCGTCGATCTCGCCGTGAAATACAAGCTTAACCCGAGAATCATCGACGTGATCCAAGAGCATCATGGCGACTCGCTGGTTTACTATTTCTACCGTCGCGCCCAGGAACAAAAGAAGGCGGAGATGGAGAAAATCAGTCGTCGCCTAGAAAATCCCGAGGATCTTCCCGTCGTGGATGAGAAAAATTTCCGCTACCCGGGCCCTCGTCCGAGCTCGCGAGAAAGTGGCATCATCGCACTTGCCGACACCATCGAAAGCGCGTCCCGCTCGCTCCAAAAACCAACGCCCGCGAAAATTCGCGCGATGGTCGACGACCTCGTCCGCACCAAGATCAATGACGGCCAACTCAACGACTGCCCGCTCACGCTCCGTGAGCTCTCGCTCGTCAAGGACAGCTTCGCCGCAACCCTACGCAGCATGCTCCACAGCCGGATCGATTATCCGAAGGACGACGGCAGCAACCCCGGCAAACGTCCATCGGCGGAGACCAGCCATGGCGACCGCGTCATCCCGATGGCCAAGCGCGCCTGACCGTGCCGCAACCCTCAAACTCGCCCTCATGTCGCTAGAAGTCATCATTGGAAATCATCAGGATGCCATCGACGTTCCAGAATGTTGGCTGACCGCGCTCGAGAGCATCGCCTACGAAGCCGCGCGCCTCGCATTAGAAAATGCGGCCGAAGATGACTCACCGCTGTCGAATCTCGCCACGCTTGAGGTCGCCATCGTAGATGACATCACCAGCGATCAAGTCCACCGAGATTTCATGGACATCGAAGGGCCCACCGACGTGATCACGTTTCACCATGGTGAGATCGTGATTGGTGCCGAGGTGGCGGTGCGCCAGGCGGCCGAGTACGGCGAGCCACTGGCCCGCGAGATTCTCCGCTACATGATCCACGGGCTCCTCCATCTTGCTGGCCACGAAGATGGCCAATCCGACGAGCGCGCGGTCATGGAAGCCGCTCAAGAAACCATCGTCACGCTTCTCTGGACCTCCGAGCTCCGGGAACGCCTGAATCCGGATTTCCTCAAATAGAAGCAAGCCCGTTCATGCAGCGCTCGTTTGCAAATGGGCAATCTCCATGCCGATCAAACACACGTCGTCGGAAAACTCTTGGCCCTGCGCGTAATGTTCAACTTCGCTGAACACGTCCTGCATCAACTGCGGCAGCGGTAGGCTCGCACGGCTTCGGATGGCCTCGCGCAAACGATCCACGCTGAAGGCCTCCGCCATCCCATTCTCAACCTCAAACAGACCATCCGTGAAGGCGAGAATCAAATCTCCTGCAGCCAACGGGCATTCATGCGTCAAATATTTCGACTCTTCGAAAAGTCCGAGCGCTGGACCTGCACCACGCGGCGGGGTGATCGACTCAACTCCACCCGCCCCCGCATGAACCAACAGCGGGCTGGGATGCGCGGCATTAGAAAATCTCAACTGCCCACTCGCCACGTCCACAATCACATAGCATGCCGTGGTAAAAAGCGTCGTTCCCAATTGGCGAAGAATGCCACGCAGCGACCGATTCATTTCTGTTAGAAGTGCGCCTGGGTCACCTGCCAGTTCGCCCAATTGCTCTTCAAGCGTTCGCATCATCGCCGTTACCAACGCCGCACGCACGCCATGACCCATCACGTCACAAATGAAAACCCCCACCGCATGGTCAGAGACGCGGACGACATTGTAGAAATCTCCACTCACCGAGCTGGTAGGGTGGAAGATGCTGTAGAATTTCACCGCGCTCGATGATGGCTCGGCACCCCGAGGCAGCGTGGGAAATTGATGAGGCAAGAATGCGACTTGAAGCTCGCGGGCCATGTCGAGGTCCTCTTCCATGATCGAGTTTTTCTCCCACAATTCACGCGTACGCTCCGCCACCCGCCGTTCTAACTGTTCGTTAAGCGCACGCAGATCCGCCTCAGCCTTCCGGCGCGCATCTCGCTCGGTCACTTCACGCAGGGCTCGCTGAACTGCGGGTACAAGCCGTCCAAGGCGGTCTTTGAGGACGAAATCCGTCGCCCCGTTTTTAAGCAACTCCACCGCCGTTTCTTCACCCACCGCACCAGAAATCACAATGACCGGGATATCCGGGCAGCGCTCCTTCGCCAAGGCCAACGCCCTAGCGCCATTGAAGTTTGGCAACTTGTAGTCGGCCAAGATCAAATCGGGATGAAACGCTACGATCTCACGCTCAAAGTCCTCACCCGTCTCAACCCGCTGCGAGATAAAGTCAATCCCACCCGATTTCAATTCCCGCAAAATCAACTCCTCGTCGGTGGCAGAGTCCTCAAGGGAAAGAATTCGCAGACGCGTCTGGATGGGGGTGTTCATGAGTCGTGCTTGGGGGTAACCGGTTCAGAGAAAGCTAATATACACCCAAATCACTGATGGTTCTCGAAAAATTTTCACAAATCACCGGTTTGACGATGTAGCTATTCGCGCCGATTTCATAGGCTTGGTCGAGATCGCTCTCCTCAAGCGAACTGGTCATGACGACCACCGGCACGCATCGAGTGCGGACATCGGACTTCACCGCACGCAAGACCTCAAGCCCACTCAGAGCAAACAATTTGAGATCTAGCAAAATGACCTTCGGCAAATGGGAATCGCTGCGATAGGCGTAGACTCCTTTACGAAACAGAAATTCAAGAGCAACTCGTCCATCTTGAAAGTGCAAAAAGCGAACCTGTGGGTGCTCCTCTCTGAGAGCACGCATCGCGAACTCAGCATCATATAGATTATCCTCAATTAACAGGACATCGATCCGTTCACACACCGGGGTTATTTCCATTCGATCGATGATACCTCCGAAAAACGAACTATCTTTTTACCCTAACACCTTGCTCAAGCGTGACTCGGTTGCAGCCGTGAAATTTCCATTCCCACGAGGCACACATCATCGGAAAATTCCACCCCATCAGCAAAGCGTCGGATGTCGGAAAAAATGTCCTGCATCAACTTCGTCACGGGTAAGCCCGCGCCCCTGCGGATGGATTCTCCCAGCCGGTCCATGCTAAATGCTTCCGCATTGGCATTTTCCACTTCTACCAATCCGTCGGTGAAGGTCATCAGCAAATCACCCGCATCGACGGCACACTGCTCGGTCGGGTATTCCACCCCATCGCGGAGGCCCAAGGCAGGGCTTTGGCTAGCATTCTGGTCGGAGATCCGCTCCACTCGATTCGTCGCCTCACGCAAAAGAAATGGGCTGGGATGGCCGGCATTGGCAAAGGTGAGAGAACCTTGAGCGATATCGACAACGATGTAGCACGCCGTCACAAAAAGTGAATGGTCCAACTGCCTCAAGGTTCCCCTCAGCCATTGGTTCATCCGGGTCAATAACTCACCAGGACTTCCCGAAGATTTGTCGAGCTGCTCGCGCAGCACCCGCATCATGGTGGTCGCCAACGCCGCTCGCACCCCTTCGCCCATCACATCGCAAATGAAGATTCCCACCGCGGTATCAGAAACCTGAACCACGTGGTAATAATCACGACTCACCGCCCCGAGCGGCTTGAAAATACTCGAGAACTTCACGGCGCTTGCAGCCTCATGCACCCCAGCGGGTACAGTCGGAAACCGGTCGGACAATAGCGCCATCTGCAACTCTTGCGCCATGACCAAGTCCTCTTGATAGTGAAGATTTTTCTCCCACAATTCTTGCGCTGTCTCCGCTGCGCGGCTCTCCAGTTGTTCGTTAAGGGCTCGCAATTCTGCCTCCACCCGCTGCTTCGCCTCTCGAATGTTCACTTCATTCAAGGCTCGCTTGATCGATGGCACCAGGCGTTCCAGCCGATTCTTGAGGATAAAGTCAGACGCACCATTCTTCAGCAACTCGACCGCCGTTTCCTCGCCCACCGCACCGGAGATCATAATCACCGGAATGTCCGGGTAACGTTCCTTCGCAATCGCCAGAGCTTCACCGCCATTAAAGGTCGGCAACGCATAATCTAACAGGATCACATGAGGTGCAAACTCATCTAACTTCGCTTCAAATTCAGGCCGCGTCTCAACTCGTGTGAGAATCGATTCCATCCCCCGCTGGGTAAGCTCACGCAGCATCAATTGCGCGTCGAAATCAGAATCTTCAAGGAGCAGAATTTTGAGGAGGGCTTGATGTTGCATATTGGTTAAGGTCTTACTCTTTATTCAAACAAATACAGGACCTTGATATCAGACCCAAAAATGATGTCTAGCACTTTTCTTAACTTTCTCAGCCTCTCAGCCTCTCAGCAAAACACCCTCCGAACATTACTTGCAGTAGGACATTTTCATTAGACTCAGGACTCGGATTCGATGATCGCAATCGATTAAGATTGAAGCGCTGACGAGAAAAGGGATCACGAGCATGTATATCGATTAGAGAATCACTCAAAATAGATAAAAATCATTTTCACTTCATGATAGTTATTACTCTATTTTATTAAATTGATTTCGACTATTTTGAATTTGGGAGTGTAAAATAAAACGTTGCTCCATGATCTACCTCTGCTTCTGCCCAAATGCGGCCGCCGTGTCGTTGCACAATGCGTTGAGCGAGCGCAAGCCCAACACCCGTGCCTTGAAATTCTTGCTGACTGTGCAAGCGCTGGAATACCCCAAAGAGCTTGTCTGCGTACCGCTTGTCAAAACCTGCTCCATTGTCTTTCACATAGTAAACCCACCCCTCCGTTGCATTCCCCGATGCACCGATCTCGATCTCTCCGACCTCCCGGTGTTTGGTGAACTTGATCCCGTTAGAAATGAGATTGGTCCAGACTTGCCGAATCATCGCTTGGGTGCCTAACACATGCGGTAGCGGGTGCAAATCAAGATGAATTTTCCGCTCAGGTTCTGAGCTCATGAGTTCATCGAAAACCTCCTTGGCCAAGGCCTGCATATCAACCTCACTGGCCTCAAGGTTCTGCCTCCCAAGACGCGAGAACATCAAAAGGTCATCGATCAACTTGCCCATGCGCTGGGCTTCACTGCGGATGATTTCTAACTTCCTCTGGTCCTCAGCGGTCAGTATTTCCGTGCAATCTTCTGCAAGCATGCGGGAAAACCCGTCGATCGCGCGTAAAGGTGCGCGCAAGTCGTGAGAGACCGAGTAACTGAACGCCTCAAGCTCCTTGTTCGCACGCTCCAATTCGACCGCCCGGTATGAGAGGTCATCATTTAGCTTTTGAATTTCTTTCTCCGCTTCTTTTCGCTCAGTGACATCGATGTTGATACCGACGACCCGCGTAGCCTTTCCGTCGTGCCCAATGACTGCCATCTCTGAAGCTTGGATCGTGCGCACTTTTCCATCGGATGCCCGGGTGATGCGAAACTCCCGCTTCCCGCGACCTCCAGCAGCAACCACTTGAGCCAACTGCGCCTCCTGCTCAGGTAAATCCACTGGCAACACCGCGTCGGCCCACGTGCCATAGGGAATCATCCCGTCCACCAGTGGCTCACGTCCGTAAATTTTAAACATGTTTGCTTCCCACCTGAGCTGCTGAGTCTGCAAATTCCACTCCCAGACACCAATGTCGGCAGCTTCGACTGCGAGGCGGCGACGTTCTTCACTTTCAACCAGTGCTTCCTCCGTGTTTTTACGCTTCGTGATATCCTTACGAATTGCAATGTACTGAACCGGTTTCCCTTCACGACTCAGAAAGGGCACGATGGTGGTATCTAACCAATGAAAAGACCCCTCTTTGGTGCGATTTTTAATCTCACCCTTCCAAACTTTACCCGCACCAATGGTTTGCCATAATTCCTTGAAAAACTCCGTAGGGTGATAGTCCGAATTGACGAGATGATGACTTTGGCCAATGAGTTCTTCCTTGGTATATCCGCTCGTTTCACAAAATTTCTCGTTGGCATCGGTGATCTTGCCGGCGGCATCGGTGATGGTGACCAGCGCATGTTCATCGAGCGCGGCCTTAAATTTCGCAAGCGTGGTATTTGAGATCTCCAGTTCAGCGGTTCGATCTTTGACGCGTTGGTCGAGTTCGGCATTCAACCTAAAAATTTCTTGCTCGGCTTGTTTGCGAACACTGATGTTAGTGAGTATCAGTCGCAGTTCGCTTGCATCTTCCTCACCATGCGTAACGGTGGCTGACAAATGCACCCAGACCGAGTCGCCAGCCGCTTTCAACATCCTTAGATCGCAGTTCTCAAAAGATCCTGTTAGAAAAAGTCGCTTGCGCGAGAGATAGAACAGATCCTGATCATCTGGATGGATGAACCGAGAGATAGGCTTGGTGATGATTTCGCTGCGTGGGAACCCCAACATGGCGGACGCACTGAGGTTTGCCTGTTCGATTAAGCCCTGATGGCTCAGCGCAAGATATCCCACTGGCGCAAATTCATAGAGATCAAAGTAGCGCGCGCGCGCCGCCGCAAGTGCCACTTGAGCGTGACGAAGCTCCTCATTCTGCATTTCCAGCTCGATCTGATAGACCTCGAGATCATGAAATACTCGCCCCAATTCATCTGGTGGGATGATGCCACCGTTATGAGATATCCCCGCCTTTTCCTTTGCGAGCGCTTCCGCACGCATCCGCAAATCGACTAACTCTGGCGAAGGAGCGCCAAGCCCTGGATCCTTCGTCAGTGATGATTTCAAATCTTCCATAAACCAGATCCTACGATAGCATCAATCTCTCCGTTGTCACGATTCCATCGAGCTTTCCATCCGCACCCAGCAATGCGGTCGCAATCAATGCGACGCATAACACCGTTCCATCTTTCGTGAGCCGATTGGTCTCATGAAGGATGAGAGCGCTTGGCATGGACAAGTCTTCCAAGCGCGTCAATTCGCTGTTTAGCATCCGCTTGTCGGGAATCCGATCACACAAGTTCATTTGAAGTGCCTCGGACTCTGTCCAGCCATAAAGGCGGGTAGCCCCCGGGTTCCATGCGAGAATCTGGCCACTTAGATCCTGCACGATAATCGCATCATTCGAATTACGAACCACGGCTGCCAAACGCCGGAGCTGCTCATCTGCGCCTCGGAGTTTTTCCTGCATCTTCACTTTTTCTGTGATGTGCATGAATGAAATTACCGCACCCTCGATCACATTGTCCAAGGTGCGATAAGGCTGAATATGCATCGAATACCAATGACCATTTTTTGCCATCAACTCCTGATCTTTTGGAATCAGTGTGTCTAACACACTCTGAACATCGGGAATCAAGGCGTCGTAATGGAGCAGATTTGAAGCGATGTGAGCAATCGGCCGACCAATGTCACTCGCGATGAGATTGATCACGTTCGAAGCGGCGGGAGTAAACCGCATCACCCGCAGTTGATGATCCACAAACACCGTGCCAACCCCAGTGCCTGCCAACAAGTTGTTCATGTCGTTGTTGGCTTTGGTTAGGTCCGCCACCTTTGCATTCAACTCCATGTTCACCGTCGATAATTCTTCATTGACCGATTGAAGTTCCTCCTTGGAGGTCTCCAACTCTTCGTTGGTGGATTGTAGCTCTTCGTTCACTGACTGCATTTCCTCATTGGAGGACCTGAGTTCTTCGGATGAGCTCTCTAACTCTTCGGTCATGCTCTGCAGTTGATCATCCTTCGTCTGCAACTCTTCGCGAATCCGGGCGATAACCCCCTGCACGTCAGATCCTTCCTGAGTCCCTACCTCCGTGGAGACATGGATGCCACCTTTGATTTCCTCAATCAAAATCAAGTAAAGGGGCGCGTCCGATTTCCCCAACAACTCATTCGTAATTGGAAAAACCATTAGATTGAGAATCCAATCGATCCTGTCGATTTTCAATTGGATCCCGGCATAATGAACTTGTTCTCCCGTTGTAATGGTTTTGCGAAGCGCCGTAGCAATGCTTGGGCGTAACCCATCGCGAGCCATTTTTAGGATGTTTGCGCTCGCGATCTCACCTGGAGGAATCTCCAAAAATCGACCGATTTGACCGTGCAAGTAAAGGATGTCTCCTTGGTGGTTCACGAGGGCTGCGGCTGGCGCAAGTTTCGCGAGGATGCCTTGCTCGGTGATATCTCGAAGCGGTAACTTGGGGACCCGATTGGGGTGTTTTGGAGCCATGGTCGTCTCGGTCGTATCGTCGTGATACATGGGTAAAAACTGGTTTAATACCGTGCGGGGAAGTGGTGCGTCACCCTTGCGTTGGTATATTTTTGATTTTTGGTTCGTTGATCGGAAAAGATTTCCGAATTCACCAATACCTTCTGAGTTACCCAAAAATAAGCTGCCATCTTGCCTCAAGGAATAGTGAAACAATGGGATAATTTTCTTCTGCAACTCCGCCCCTAGGTAGATCAATAAGTTGCGACAACTGATGAGATCCATCCTCGAAAAAGGCGGATCTTTAATCAAGTTATGCTCAGAAAATACCAAAAAGTCTCTAACGCATTTCTTGATTCGAAAACCCATTTCATGAGGTTCCTCGGTAAAATAGTGCGCCAAGCGCTCGGGAGTCATATCATCAGCGATCGCACTGGAGTAAAGCCCGGCGCGAGCAATTGCGATCGCGCGTGGATCGATGTCTGTCGCAAAAATTTGCACTGCATGAAATTGCTGCTGCGCCTCCATGGATTCAGATAGTAAGATCGCGAGGGAGTAGGCTTCCTCACCGGTTGAGCAACCTGTGACCCAGATGCGGATCGTATCGCCTGGTAGTTTCGATGATACTAACCGCGATAATGTCGATTTTTGGAGTTCTTCGAAGGCCTCGGGGTCGCGAAAGAACTTGGTCACCCCAATCAGAAGATCATGGAAAAGGGCTTCTGCTTCTTTTGGAGTTTGTTGGAGGTACTTTGAATAGTCTTCCAGCGTCTCGATGCCATTGACAACCATCCGGCGATCGATCCGGCGATGAATCGTGCTCGACTTATATTGAGAAAAGTCGTGGCCAACATTGGCACGCAGCACCATGAAAATCTTCCTCAGTTCGTTCAGTTTCTTGGGCGGCAGTTTTGCTTCACTGCCCACGTGACGGTGTTCGGCATCAGCCACGTATGCCAATAGCTGAGTCGGCATCTCCGCCGGTGATAAAATGGTGTCGACGAGTGCGGTATCGATTGCGCACCGCGGCATGGAGTCAAACTTGGTGCTCGCTGGATCCTGCGCCATCACCATTCCTCCCTCGTCCTTGATCCTGCGGATGCCGAGGCTGCCATCGGCTCCATTGCCTGATAGAATGACCGCAATGCTCAGGGATTTTTGTTCCTCAGCTAGTGATTTTAAGAAAAGGTCGAGCGGCAGATGGTCACTGCGGTTTTTGGGTGGCTCGATGAGTAGAAGATAGCCTCGGCTGATTTCAAGGTCATGGTGCGGTGGAATGGTATAGATACAATCGGGCTGCACCACCATGCCATCCTCCGCCTCAAAGACGTTCATTTGAGTCGTCCGCTGAATCAATGCGGCAAGAGAGCTTTGGTGATCGGGCGATAAGTGTTGGATCACCACAAAGGCCATGCCCGTGGCGTGGTCTTTTGGAAAGTTCGAGAAAAACGCTTCAAATGCTGCCAAACCACCCGCAGATGCGCCAATTCCAACGATGGGAAATCGCATTTGTGGCACAGATCCTTCAGCCTTCGCCGAATTTGAATTTTCGAAATTGGCTCGCGGGCTGCGATTGGATTTGGATGGCTCTTTCATCGTTTTGGTGATGAGTGATTGCCTACGATCCTCTCAGAAATTGAGGTTCATCCAAGATTTAAACCTAAAAAGGAAAATGGAAAGATCGCCAGCACGCGGCAAGTGACGTAAGCTCAAGGCCATGAATGCTCCAGCGAGCTTGATTTGTGTTAACCCCGT
>JAPJNB010000059.1 GCA_026461385.1 Akkermansiaceae bacterium | reverse complement strand
CTCCGGTGAAGCGCGTAGCAACGATTTGACGCTGCCGGCTGCACGACCACCCGCGCATAAGTAGCAACTGGCGGCAAGGTGTTTCCTCCAACACGGTGCAGGACGCATCGGGCAGCTTCTCAAGATCACCTCACTCGCAGCGAACACCGGTATCACGCACCTCACCGCCGATGCCTGACTCCCCGCCCCCCAAGCTCGATTTCTGCGACCCCGGCCTCGTTCCTCGGCGTGCGTCATGACGGTCACATCCGCGCCCCGCCCGGAGCCCTGTTTGAAACCTAGGTCATACCTGAACTCCTCAGCCCACACCCTGAAGCCAAGGATCATGGGGCTGCGCTCCTCGCCGCCGGAGCCTCAGTGAAGTATGGCGGATAAACACCAGAAAAAGTCTGAAGTATCCAAGACATCTCTCTTGAAAATTGTTCAATTTCAGTGGTGACAAGGCAATCGCCTTTGCTCACTCGGTTATCCAGCACTGCGGGCTTGGAATCGATTGACAGAAAATTGAACGTACCCATCGACCAACCACCATCATGCACACCCCATCCCGTCGTCGCTTTCTCCAAGCCACCGCCGTCGTCCTCACCGCGCTCACCCGCCTCTGCGCGGCGGCGGAGTTTCCCATTCACGATGGCGAGCGGGTGGTGGTTCTCGGCGACCGCATCACCGCCCAAAACCAATATACCACCGCCATCGAAGCCTACACGCTCGCCCGTTTCCCGCAATGGAAACTGAGCTTCCGTAACATCGGCTGGGGCGGCGACACCGCGAAAGGCGGACTGGAGCGTGCCGCCCGGGACCTGCTGCCGCTCAAGCCCACCTTTGTCACCATCGACTTCGGGATGAACGACCACCGCTACCGGGCGCACGATGAAGGCATTTACAAGAACTACATCGACACGCAGACGCAGTTGGTGGCACTGGTCAAGACCACCAAATCACGGGTCGCGTTGCTGACGCCACAGCCGATCGAGGAGAGAATCCCAGATCCGGACAAGGACGTGCGCAACGCGTCGCTGCGCAAAATGGCCGACGGCCTGCGCGAGATCGCCGGCAAGGAAAATGTCCTCTTCGCGGATCAATTCGATCCGTATATGACGGTAATGCTCAAAGCCCGACAAGCGAATCCAGCAGCTCACATTGGCGGCGGCGATGCGGTGCACCCGGGCCCGGTCGGTCACACGATCATGGCGTGGGCGATTCTGAAGTCGCTCGGCGCGCCGGCGGCCGTATCCACTGCCGAGTTGACCGCCACCGGCACGATCGTCGCCGCGACCGATTGCCAGATCAGCGATCCAAAAGTGGATGCGGGCGTGCTGAGTTTCATCCGCAAGGATGCGGCGCTGCCGATGCCGATCAATCCGCAGGCCGAGGCGGTGACCACACTCATCCCACTACTCGCAGACCTGAGCCGCTACGAGCTGAAAGTCACCGGGCTGACGGCTCCGAAGTATCGGCTTCTCATCGATGACCAACCCGCGGCCGTGTTCACCGCGCAGGAATTGGCGCAGGGCTGCAACCTCACGCTCTCGGCCGGTCCCATCACCGACCAAGCCCGCCAGTTGTGGGACCTCGTGGTGACAAAAAACAATGTTTTCTCCAAGCGCTGGCGCACCGTGCAATTGTACGCGGCGCCGGAGTGGGCCAAGAACTCGGGCATTGAAGCCGCCCGCACAAAGGAATTGGCGCAACTCGACGATCAAATCGCGCAGTTCGAAACCAAGATCAACGCCCTGCGCCAGCCGCTGGCGCACACGTTCGTGCTGAAACCGACCGAGGCACCGCAGGCGATGGTAACGATCCAGACGGACGCTCCGTCTGTAGCCTACAACCCGATGATCTTCGGCGGATTTATCGAGCATTTCAGCAAACAGATTTACGGCGGTATCTTTGAACCCGGTTCACCCCTAGCAGATGAGAAGGGATTCCGCCTTGATGTCGTCGCGGCACTCAAGGATTTGAAGGTGCCGGTCATCCGCTGGCCGGGGGGCTGTTTTGTGGACAGTTATCACTGGATGAAAGGCGTCGGGAAAGACCGTCAGCCTTACGTCGATGTTCGCTGGGGAGTGACTGAGCCTAACACCTTCGGGACTGACGAGTTCGTGGAACTCTGCCGACGACTCGGAGCCGAGCCCTATATTTGCCATAACGGACTCGCAGACGTTCAGGAGATGGCCAATTGGGTCGAGTATTGCAACGCAACCAAGGGCACATTTGCCGATATGCGCAAAGCAAACGGCCATCCCGAGCCGCATAACGTGAAGATCTGGAGTGTAGGCAACGAAATGCAGGGAAAGGCGTACATCGACCGAGTCCGTGATGGAGCCCGAGCGATGCGAAAAGTCGATCCCACTATTTTGGTGACATGCTCTGGATCACACGGACCGGAGGCTCGCGTCGACCCATACCTTTATGAGACCGCCGGAAACGACCTCAATCTCCTCTCCATTCATGAATACTGGATTGCCAACTATCAGCAACATCACACTCCGGACTATCTTTCCTGCATGATGCTTTCCGAAAAGCCGGATGCTCATTTCACCGCCATTGTCAAATCACTCGCCGGAGCGGGAATGCAGGGAAAAATCAAAATCGCCTTCGACGAATGGAACCTGCGTTCATGGCACCATCCAGGGTTTCCGCGAGTCGACCAAATCAATTACAATGAAGACAGGATTGTCGCCATGATCAAGGCCCGAGACAAGAGTCTGGAACCAGCGCTTTACACCATGGCCGATGCACTGTTCTGCGCCTCTTTCTTAAACTCCTGCCTTCGTAATGCAGATGACGTCGCCATGGCGAACATCGCTCCCATTGTGAACGATACAGGCCCCCTCTATGTGCATCCGAAGGGAATCGTCAAGCGCACCCATTTTCACACCCTCGCAATGTATGCCAACGAACTGAAACCCCGCGTCGGCAAGCTGGACATCCAAGCCGAAAAACTGACTCAAGGAACGAAATCGGTTTCCGTGGCCGATGCCATTGCCACCGTGGACGCATCGGGCAAGCAGTGGGCGATTGCATTGGTGAACCGCCATCCCGACGATCAAGTACCCTGCGCCGTCAAAATGAAAGACCGTTTGCTGGATGGCGAATACGCCGCAACCGTTCTTTCTGGCGATTCGCCTGATTCCTTCAATGACATCGAGAATCCTCAGCGGGTCATCCCGCGAAAAACGACACTCGTTTTCACCAAGGGAGTCGTTGATCTGCCGCCCCATTCCCTGACAATCATCAAGGTGTCGCTGAAGTAGCCGAGAGGAAAAATCCGGCCATGAACCAACTCGCATCCGTTGCCCTCACCGTCCTGTGGCTGGGTTGGCTCGGCACCGTCAGCTTCGGCGACGTGCAGCGGCTGCCATTGAAGATGGAGCCGGTATGGCCGGAGCCGCGGGCCGACGCGCCAGGGCCTTTCCGTGGCCACGACCTGCCGCGCCTCAGGGGCGTGATGTCGCCGAACCAATGCCGCGAGGAGGATTTTGCCGAGCTCGCCCGCTGGAACGTGAACTGCATGCGTTGGCAGTTGTGCCGCAACTGGGGGGTGGCGAATTCGGATCAGGACCTAGCAGAATACGACCGTTGGCTCGACGGGCGACTGGCAGTGTTGGATAAGGCGCTGGTGCTGGCGAAACGCCACGGCATCCGCATGGTCATCGACCTGCACAGCCCTCCAGGCGGACGCCTGCCAGACGACACCATGACCATGACGCAGGTCTCAGCCTTTCAGGACCATTTCGTCGAGGTCTGGGAGCGCATGGCCACGCGCTACAAGGGCAACCCAGCGGTGTGGGCCTATGATCTCATCAACGAACCGGTGCAGCACCAACCCTCGCCCGTCGGTGTCGCCGATTGGCTGGGCATGCAGGTGCGCGCCGCCAAGGCGGTGCGGGAGATTGATGCCCTGACCCCGATCATGATCACCACCGACGATTGGAGTTCCCCCACAGGTTTCGCCCGACTGGCGGAGGTGGACGTGCCGAGGGTGATCTACCAGGTGCACATGTACGAGCCCCACGGCTACACTCATCAGGGAGTCAAAGGACCGGTGCCCAATCCGGCCCCGGCCTATCCCGGCATGCTGGGCAACAAGAGGGTGGACAAGGAGGCCCTGCGCCGGATCCTCCAACCGGTGCGGGATTTCCAACGCGCCCACAACGTGCACATCTACGTGGGCGAGTTCAGCGCCATACGCTGGGCGCCGGGTGCGGACCGCTACTTGGCGGACTGCATCGACCTCTTCGAGGAATACGACTGGGACTGGACCTACCACGCCTTCCGAGAATGGCCGGGCTGGAGCATCGAACACCTGGAGCTGCCGGTGGACAAGAACCACCACGAAAAGGCAGCCACCGACACCGCCCGGGCACGGGTGCTCAAGGGCTGGTGGGCGAAAAACAACCGGACCCCAGTCTAGCACCCCGTCGGCAGGCAGACTGAAGAGGCGGCGTGGTTCGTACCGAGTTGAAGAAAAATGAAGTAAGCAGCGATTCTACATGAAGCTATTTGAAAAATCTCCCTTCTTTGCTCAAAGCAAAAAAAGTCTCAATCGCAGTGTAGCAACCATGGCCGGGATTGTATCATTGATTGCCTTTAGCTTGCATAGCTTTGGGGCTGTGACCGGCGCTTTACCTAATTTTCAAAGTACTGACTTCAAAAAAACATTCAGTACACCTCCCAATAAATTCCGGATCATACAGTACGGCAGGATTGAAAAAAAGCAGGCAACACAATTCAAGGAGTATGGGATCGGCAGCATTCATGGCACTAGCCTCTATGATTTGTTACCGAGTGGTAAGCAGCCCAATCCGGCAGAAATTCAGAGGCGTGTGGATTATGCCCGACAGCAAGGATTAGGCATCGAATTGTCTGATGATTACGGGTATCCCAGCGGTTCGGCCGGTGGGAAAGTCGTGCAGGAAAATCCGTCGTGGGAAATGCGCTCATTACTCTGTATCATCCGGGATGGGGATGGCACTCAACCGGTAAAGTTTGAACTCCCTTCAGGACCGGAGCGAATTGTAACGGCTGTCTTTTATCCTTTGGTGAATGGAGCAGCTGATTTTTCCCGTGGTCAGGTTTGTTCCGTGCGGGAGCGCTCGCTGGAAGCAAGTGGCATTGCAGGCCCATGGCGTTTGTGCATTTTTGCTTTGCAGATCCGCGATCGAGACACCCAGGGACAGTCCACGGTGAAGCAGTTTGGCCATACAGGTCATTATCCGGACAAGATGAATCCTGCCGCCATGCAGCGTACCATCCAGCTGATGCACGGCGAATTTGCCCAGGCATTGCCCAAACTCAAAGAGCAAGTGGAGGGATTTTACTTCAACGAGCCCAACTTGCTGCAGTTGCATTGGAACCCAGAAATACCAGCACCTTATGCTTACCTGCCCTGGACTCCAAGGCTGCCGGAGAAATTCCAACTCATGCACGGTTACGACTTGATGCCACGCCTTGGCGCGCTTTTTACCGGGAATGATCAGGCTTCACAGCGGGTGCGCATGCACTATGAGCAAACGGTCGCGGAAATGTTGCGCATCAGTTATCCATCACAAATCAGGAAATGGTGCGAAGCACATGGCGTACTCAGTGAAGGTCACCCGTTGCTAGAGGAATATCTCCCGATGCAGGTGGCCAACTATGGTGACATGATGTTATTTATGTCCGAAGTGCATCTGCCCGCATTTGATATTCCACTGCCGGAACCGAATAAGATGGCGAGACTCAATTACCATTTTGCCCGGATAATGACTTCAGTGAACTCATGGAAGCAGGGTGTAGGAGTGAAGTGTTTGCTTGATCCTATCATTGAGTGCGGCATGTCAAGACTATCCCCCTCCATTCCTGTCATCCGCAATGTGGTGAATATGGAATACCGGCACGGCGTAACACATTTTTCCACCTACGTTGCCCTGGAAAAGAAAGGTGATGCCGCAGCCGGTTATTTAGCTGAAGACTACCGAACCTTCAATGAGTACCTTGGACGCATTGGCTTGCTTCTGCGCGGCGCCGTGCCTGAAACTTCGGTAGGCATTTATTACCCAATTCATAATTTCCAGGCAGATTATACCCCGAGCAAGCTGTTCTGGAGGCAATCCCAGGACCGTTTCTCTACCCAGCAAAAGGCCTGGGATGATTTGCAGACAAGCTTATTGGCTAAGGGAATCGACTACCTGCTTGTTCATCCTCAAGCTTTGACGGAGGCAACGCTAAAAGGTGATCTTCTGAAAGTTGGCCGTGGATCTTTTCATTACCTTGTGATGCCTCCCCTTGAATTCGTGCCGTCGGCGGCAGTTAAAAAAATCAAGGATTTTGAGGCTACCGGTGGCATCGTACTATGGGTAAATCGTAAACCTTCAGCAGGAATGTATCCCCAAGAAGACGCAGAAGTGAAAACACTTTTGGCGAACGCAAAGGTTGTTACGATGGATGAATTGGCTGCGCTGATTAAGCAACCCTATGGTCCTGATTTCACCCTTAATATTACGCTTCAGCCAGGCAAACTGGAAATTGCCCGCTTCCAGCAGAAAGATACAGCGATCTATTACCTCGTAAACCGCACGGGTAATCCACTCCCGGTAAGTATCAGTTCCTCATCCAACCGAAAGCTGACACTTTACGATCCAACCAGTGGCAGTATCAATACGCTATCCGAGGACAGCGACACCCATTTAACGATTGATGCATATTCCAGTATATTGCTGACCCAATAATTCCTATACCTCACCATTCAATCTATTAGAAACCAAATGAACGAAAAACCAAAGACGAGCGGCCGCGATGATACGACCCCTGCCCCGCGGCGCAGAACCGCGATTTTTTATGCCACGTTCTGCTTGGGAGCCTTGGCTCTGCTGGCTGGCCTGGTCAGCCTCATTTACCCACACGCACAAGCGGTCGGCGCCACGGTGCCATGGGCACGCCACGAAGCAGAAGACTGCCAGTTGCTGGGCGGCGCAAAGATCGAAGGCCCGAGTCTGGATCGCAACACCTTCGCCGTCGAAGCCTCAAACCGAAAGTGTGTTCGGCTCACAACCGCAGGCGACGGCATCCGCTTCACGGTGCAAAAGAATTTCAGCGCCCTGGTGATCCGCCTTTCAATGCCTGACGCTGATAAGGGCGGCGGCACCGAAGACTTCATCCAACTGACTGCCGGGGCAAACACCCTCCGCGTGCCGATCACCTCGAAATACGCTTGGCAGTATGGCGATGAGACCATGCGAAAGGCCGAGTTCTTGAACGAGCCACCGGAGCCCGGCTACACGGGCCCGTTCGTCCGTATCCGCTTCGATGAATCCCGCTTCAGGCTGCCAGCCACCATACCGGCCGGCACGGTGGTGGAAATCACCAAGCCGCGCGACGCCAAGAGCGCCTGGTTGGTGCTCGACCTTGTCGAAGTGGAACTCGTGCCGCCACCCATTCCCCAGCCGAAGGGCGATCTCTCGGTCGCGGAATTCGGTGCCAAAACGGATGGCAGCGATGCCGGTCCGGCCTGCGTCGCGACGATCGCCGCCGCCCAAAAGAAAAAGACCGGGGTCTATTTCCCACCCGGCCGCTATCGCTTGGGCAAGCCTCTGACGGTGCAAAACCTGAGCGTCAAGGGCGCCGGAATCTGGGAGACTGAATTGTCATTCGAAGGCGCGCGCCCGGGTGGCGATGCGTTCATCGGTGCGGGGGGGAAAATCAACGTTTCGGATCTTAGCATTCTCGGCAACAGCACTACGCGCAGCGCCACTTCTCGCGGTTTCTCCGGTTGGTACGGTCCCGGCTCCCGGATCGATTCGGTCTGGATCGAGCACACCGAGGTCGGCGGCTGGATTGGCGATTACGCCGGCAAAAATGTCACCGATGGCCTGACGTTCAGCCGATGCCGGGTGCGCAATACCTACGCCGACGGAATCAATTTCGTCAGGGGCACCCGTAACTCGACCATCGAACAGTGCCACTTCCGTGGAAATATGGACGATTCAGTCGCATGCTGGTCCAGCGATGCAAAAAATTGTCCGCCCACCTCGCATAATATTTTCCGCTTCAACACCATCGAAAACACCTTGCGGGCCGGAGGCATCGGCCTTTTCGGCGGTGAAGCGCATCAGGTGCACCACAACCTAATCCGCGATACTTTCAACGAGGGAGGCATCCGCTTTTCGTGTGTGTTTCCCGGCCATCCTTACGGTGCGACGGAACCGATGCTCATCTACCTCAACCAGCTGGTGCGCTGCGGGGGACTTTCAAATGGCAGGGAGCACAATGGAGCCATCGACTTATGCAGCCATCCCAATCTGGGTGAGCTGCGCCAGTTGAGGATCGAGAACAACACCATCATCGATCCGACCTACTCCGGAATCCACCTGCATAGCGGCGACCGCCAAGGCCAGCGCGCCCCGATCACCGGCATCGTGCTGAAGGGCAACACGATTCGTGGGGCCGGCGAATACGGCATTTGCATCGAAGACAAATCACTCGGCTGGCTGAAGAGCACCGAAAACCGGATCGAAGGCGCCAAACTTGGCGAGCGATCCAATCCATCAGGATTTGAAATTCGATGAGTGCGAGCTTGCTCGCGGCCTGCTTGTCCGCCCTAAAATGACCGCCAAGCCGGATAGAACCTCAGCGAGGCATGGCGGATGGAAACCAAAAAATGTCTGAAGTATCCAAGACAACTCAGTGGGAATGGTTCATCCTGAAAAGAAATGCCATATCTACCACCTCTGTTTCTGTTACCTTACTAAATTTAATCAACCGGAATTTCTCAACCAAATCATAACGATGAAAAAAAACCAAATAAAAATACCTGCCTTACTTGCACTATTCACGGCGCTCAGTCTCATTGGATGCTCAGGCGAAATTACTAGTGGTGAAGTATTATATAGAATGACAAAAGTGAAGCATCAGCGAAGCATGACGGATGAACACCAAAGAAAGCCCGAAGGGTCTAAGACAACTCCCTAAAAATTGTTCAGCTTGGGGAGTATCACCGCGTCCGCCATCTCTGATTCTATTATCTTACTCAATTCTATTAATTTAAATTTATTACCCGCGTCAGAACAATGAAAACCAACCAAATAAAAAAACCTATATTGCTCGCACTATTGACGACGCTCACTCTCACTGGATGCGCATTTGGCTCAGAAATCAAATCCTCAGAAACGAAAAATGAAAAGCAACTTCATCGTAGATTCACCAACTACAAAGCAGCATACATTTTTTATAGGACATTACAGGAGAAGTTTGATGGGAACATAACATGCGGATTCAAATACACCAAAGTCCATTTATCAGGATTTAAACTCGATTTCGTAACAGATATCGATTTTGGTGACAATGTCGGAATCAACGATGCATTCAGAGCTGCCGACAAAAGCAAAAATGGCGTAATATCAGAGGAAGAAGCCATCGCATACGCCCTGACACTTAAGCCAATTCATCTGAGATTCATCAACTCCAAAGCAGCATCCATCTTTCGCAAGGCATTCCTTGAGTATGATGAGCTGATACCATTCACAGAAAGGGAGGGCTTATCCAGAAGATTTAACGGATCTAAATACGATTTCGTAATCGATATTTATGCCCCTGACGATGTTATATACCTCAGTACATTCAGCGCTGCCGACAAAAGCAAAAATGGAGTAATATCAGAGGAAGAGGCAACCGCATACGCCCAGACACTTAAGCCAATTCATCTGTACTTCATCAACAACAAAGCATCATCTATCTTTCGTGAAGCAGTCCGTAAATTTGATAAGGATATAGGTTGCGGAACAGGCTTCAGTTTTTATCCTAAATTCAAGCCATGTGCGGAACTATATGCTGGTGACAATGTGAGACTCAAGACTTCAGTCAGGGTTGCCGACAAAAGCAAAGATGGCGTAATATCAGAGGAAGAGGCCATCACATTCGCCAAGTCACTTATGAAGAAATAACTAACGAGCCGAT
>JAPJNB010000058.1 GCA_026461385.1 Akkermansiaceae bacterium | reverse complement strand
GATGCGGGCGATCTTGATAGCGAGAACCCCTCAGTCCGCGCTCGCTTGGGCGGGTGTCTTGGTGTTTCTGCCATTTATTGGGATTCCTCTATTTCTCGTCTTCGGAGAATCACGTTTTGCAGGCTATACGCGAGCAGGCAAAGATGGGGTAAAAGCGTTGGATGAAGCACTCCATGCGATCGTCCGCTACCTCGATGGATATCGAGTTCTTTTCACCGGAGACTTTGCAGAACCGGAGCGTATGGCGAGAAATCTGACGCGTCTCCCAGCCACGAGTAACAACGATGTGAGGCTTTTGGTGGATGGGCACGCCACATTCGAGGCGATATTTGAAGCGATTGACGCTGCGGAGGAATCGATCTGGATACAATTTTTCATTATACACGATGACCTGCTCGGGCGCACCTTAGCTGAGAAGCTTCTTGCCGCGGCAGGGCGTGGGGTCAAATGCCGAGTGCTTTATGACCAAGTGGGATCCAAGACGCTTCCGGTATCATGGCCGAACCGACTTCGACAGGCTGGCATTGCCGTGGAGGCCTTTGTCACCAACCGGCAATTTGGCCGACGCTTTCAGATCAATTTTCGTAATCATCGCAAACTAGTCATCGTTGATGCCCGAGTGGCCTTTCTCGGTGGGCTAAATGTGGGCGACGAATACATGGGGCATAGTCGGCGCTTTGGTCCCTGGCGTGACACTCATGTCCGCATCGATGGGCCTGCGGTAGCAGGGTTTCAACTCACCTTCTTAGAGGATTGGAACTACGTGACTCGTGAAGTGCCCGAGTATCGACTACGTCCCCCATCGCACACGCCTAGACATTCTGCGTCGGTTTTTCCGGTCGCCACCGGTCCGTCTGAGAGTTGGAGCACCTGCACGGCCGTCTATCTTTCTGCGATCCATTGCGCGACGGAGCGACTCTGGATCGCAAGTCCGTATTTTGTTCCGTCCAGCCCGCTGTTCTATGCGATCTGCCATGCGGCGATTCGCGGGGTGGATGTGCGCATCATCCTCCCAAAAATGGCCGACCACCTACTGCCGTGGTTATCTTCTTTTACTTACTATCCCAAGCTCCGCGAGGCGGGAGTGAAGGTATGGCGCTACCAACCGGGCTTCATGCACCAGAAGGTTCTCCTCGCCGACAATGATGTCACCATCGTGGGATCGATCAATCTGGACTACCGTTCATTCATGTTGAACTTCGAACTCGCGGCCGCCATTCAGGATATAAACTTCGCATCCGATGTGGAGGCCATGTTTCTCGCGGATTTCGATCGCAGTCGGCCAGAGAACCTCCGCGCTTTCGATGATGGTTCGCTCCTTTTCCGCCTCAAATGCCGGGCCGCTGCGCTGATGAGTCCTGAGCAATAGAATTTGCAAAAACGGGAAGCGACCAGTCGGTGAGCGATTAAAATTTCGGTCTATAGATCAGAAGGCGCAGTCCGTTAAGACAAACCAACACGGTGCTTCCTTCATGTCCCACGACACCCATTGGCAAGGGTAAGTGGATACCAAAAGCAGCAACGAGAAGAAGGAGGATCACCGAACTCGCAAAAACCAGATTTTGCCAAAGGACACGTCGAGCGTGACGAGCGATGGCTAGGAGGATCGAGATATTCTCGAGTTTGTCGCCCATTAAAACCACATCAGCCGTCTCCATGGCGATATCGGTCCCCGCTGCGCCCATGGCAACG
>JAPJNB010000057.1 GCA_026461385.1 Akkermansiaceae bacterium | reverse complement strand
GCAATCAACCGGTCAAGGATCTCCGGACTGGCAAAATCTCGATCACGTCGCAAAACCATGGATTTGCCGTCGACGCTGACTCACTTCCACCCGAAATCGAAGTCACTCACATCAACCTCAATGACCAAACGGTCGAGGGCATGCGCCATCGCCACCTCCCGGTGTTCAGTGTGCAATACCACCCCGAGGCGGCTCCGGGCCCGAATGACGCGAGCTACTTTTTCGCCGAGTTCGCGGCATTGATCGATGCTTCGAAAAGCGCAAAATCCAGCACGTGAGATCGATCGGAATTGCTCGAGTCGCTGACGGCCATCGCAGTCCCCGTTTCGCGAGAATTCAAGCACTTCACCTCTAACCATTTCAGAATGAACCACATCATCATTGGCCTCCAGTGGGGCGACGAAGGCAAAGGAAAAATTGTTGATTACCTCACCGAGAGCTCAGACGTGGTGATCCGCGGTCAAGGCGGCAACAATGCTGGCCACACGGTCATTGCCAATGGCACCAAGTACGTGCTCCACCTCCTGCCCTCCGGAATCCTCTGGGACGACAAGCTGAATGTGATCGGCAACGGTGTCGTCATCGACCCGATCGGCCTGGTCCAGGAAATCGAGCGGATCGAAGCGCAAGGCATCGCGATCACTCCGAGCAAGCTCTTGATCTCAGACCGAGCCCATGTGGTGCTGCCGCTTCACAAAGAACTGGATGCCGCACGGGAAGCCGCTCTCGGAGATCAAAAAATCGGCACGACCAAGCGCGGGATCGGCCCAGCCTATGCCGACAAAGTGAACCGCTGTGGCCTCCGCATGGTCGATTTCCTCGATCGCGAATTCACGTCGCAGCAGATCCAGCGCCGCGTGGTGGATGCCAATGAAATTCTCGTCCGCCACGGCCTTCAGACATTCGACGCCGACCAGGTGATCGACGAAGTCTATGCCGCTTTCGAGCGTCTGCGACCGCATGTATCGAACACGATTCCCGCCCTTCACACGGCCTGGAAGTCTGGCAAAAATCTCTTATTCGAGGGCGCACAAGGCACACTCCTTGACGTCGATTTCGGAACCTATCCGTTTGTCACCTCCTCCAACACCACCTCAGGCGGCTCATGCACCGGCACCGGGCTGCCACCCACTGCAATCCAAGGGGTCATCGGGGTTTGCAAAGCCTACACCACGCGCGTTGGATCCGGCCCATTTCCAACGGGAGATGAAGGTCTATCCGAGTACCTCCACGGCTTGGGTCGTGAATTCGGGGCCACGACTGGCCGCCCACGCGGCTGCGGATGGCTCGACACCGTATTGCTTCGCTTCGCCTGCATGGTCAATGGCGTCACGGGCCTCGCGGTGACCAACGTCGATGGACTCGACGAGTACGAAACGCTGCAAATCTGCACCAGCTACGACATCGATGGTGAGATCCACACGCTGCCGCCTGCCGACCGCAAAGCATGGGATCGCGCGGTGCCAATTTACGAGACTCTAACCGGCTGGAAATCCGACACCACGGGCTGCAAGAACTTCGAAGAACTCCCATCTCAAGCCAAGGCCTACCTTGCACGCTTGGCCGAGCTTTGCGACGCACCAATCGCATTCGTCGGCGTCGGGCCAGATCGTCTGCAGACATTGGTGGTCGGATAAATCGATCCGCGAGCACTCCCACGCGACTCCATGCCCAGTCATCCTGAAATACCCCGCCACATCGCCATCATCATGGATGGCAATGGCCGCTGGGCCAAGGAGCGAGGAATGCCACGGTTGGAAGGTCACCGCGCCGGAGCCGAATCGGTTCGAGAAGTCATGGAGTCGTGCATCAAGCTTGGGGTTGAATATCTCACGCTTTACGCATTCTCATCCGAAAACTGGAGCAGACCGGCGACAGAGGTCGGTGCATTGATGGCCCTCCTCAATCGCTTCCTAGCAGAAAAAGCCAAGGAACTTGATCGCCAAGGCGTCCGACTTCTCGCGATTGGTCAGTTGGATCGCTTGCCCGAAACCACCCGAAAGCTTGTTGAGAAAATTCAGGAGCAAACAGCGCACCACACCACCATGACGTTGGTGCTTGCGCTTTCCTACGGTGGCCGAGAAGAGATCGTCGCTGCGGCGCGTTCTCTCGCGGAAGATGCGGTTGCCGGAATCATTCAACCTGCAGCCATTGACGGGGAGCTTTTTGCATCGAAGCTGCAAACCACGGGAATCCCTGACCCTGATCTCTTGATCCGCACCTCAGGCGAGATGCGAGTTTCGAACTTCCTGCTTTGGCAAATCAGCTATGCAGAAATGGTGATCGTGAAAACATTTTGGCCAGATTTCAGACAAGGCCACCTCATGGATGCAGTGGCCGAGTATCAGCGCCGTCACCGCAGGTTTGGCGCGCTTTGATTCTCGCGGTGGCGCACCCGCCAAGCGTGAACGAAGAATCCCATGGCAACGAGAAACATGAAGAGGGAGAAAAATTGTCCCTTGGTTAGAAAGCCAACCATGGCCGCATCCGGCTCGCGGAACTGCTCCCCTAGAATCCGAAACGCTGCATAGAGCGCAAAAAACAAGCCGGTGATCGCCCCATCCGGTGCCTTTGGAAAACGAATACGAACCGACCAAAGAATCACAAAGAGCAGCGCACCTTCTAACAAGGCCTCATAAAGCTGCGACGGATGCCTTGCCGCGAGGTAGTCTCCCAAGGCTCGGGAAACGGCTGGGTTTTCCCTTGCCGCAGCGATCAATGGATCGAGCGACTTCGCCTCAAGCAGCGATGGATCGATCCGACTGCAAGCCTGCCACGCCAATTCTTGAGTCGGTTGCGATTCATCCGGGAGCGACAGCGGGAACTTGACCGCCCACGGCACTCCGATCGCCACCCGGCCATAGAGCTCGCCATTGATGAAATTGGCAAGCCTTCCAAAAAACAAGCCGACCGGGCCCACCACGCACAATCCATCTGCTAGAGCCGCCCATGAGATGCGATGCCGCTTGGCATAGATCCAAGTGAATACGGTCAATCCGATGATTCCACCATGGCTCGCCATCCCGCCCTGCCAAACTCGGAAGACTACGAGTGGATCCGCAGCAAGGTTCGCCCAGCCGACCTTGGGCAATTGATAGAATAACACGTAGCCAAGGCGCCCGCCAAGAAAGACTCCAAACAGCGCGCAACCGGCAATGAAGTCGCCTATTTTTTCAGACTTCAACACCCAAAGACCACGAGCCACTAGATTCTTAAGAATGTAGAACCCCGCGACGAACCCGACCAGATAGGCAAGCCCATACCAGCGCAACGCAAGTCCTCCAAAGATGGGCAGCGCAATCGGGTTCAGGTCATGCACATACGTTCCAAGCACCTCACCAGCAGAACACAATCTCCATCCCTCTGGCAAGCCACGATCCATTTTCTGATTCTTCAGGATAGGATTTTCCAAAATCATGCTTAAGCTCACTCCATGCCGAGCAAGAAAGAACTCCTCGACCTCCAATTCATCGACGCGCGCCACCTGCTGATCAATCTCGCGGCATTCTTGGACCGGATCGACCGACACCCCGGCGAGGACGATCACCGTCTCACCGCACTCAAAACGGCCATTCCAGTAATCCTCGAAAACCGCCCCGACCGCGCGAAGGCGGTGCTGGATGCGATGTCCGACCATTCGACCGATCTTCCTCAATCCGCGCCCTTCCAAGGAGCAACCGGGGCCCCTCCCGTTGAATCCGCCCTCATTCCAGCCGATCGCTGAAACACCGATCTCCCTTTGCCCATTCTCCTCAGGTCACCTGCAACGCATGAAATACATTGAACCCCATGCCCACATGGTCAGTCGGACCACCGACGACTATGAAAAACTCGCACTCGCAGGTTGTGAAGCCCTTTGCGAACCCGCATTCTGGGCTGGATTCGACCGCTCGTCGGCCGATGGATTCTACGACTATTTCCGCCAACTGACCGAGTATGAGCCGAAGCGCGCGGCGAAATACGGGATTCGCCACTACTCGTGGCTCTGCATCAATCCCAAGGAGGCCGACGACCCAGGCTTCGCGCGTGAGGTG
Source organism: Akkermansiaceae bacterium (assembly GCA_026461385.1). GTDB lineage: Bacteria > Verrucomicrobiota > Verrucomicrobiia > Verrucomicrobiales > Akkermansiaceae > Luteolibacter. Next base: position 1,847 of record JAPJNB010000057.1, on the reverse strand, counting down.
ATGAGCATCATCCCTCAATTTCTCGACAGCCCCACCGTGTTAGGCATTGGTGAAATTGGCCTCAACAAGAACACCCGCAACGAACTCACCATCTTTGAGGAACACGTCCAACTGGCACTCGACCGCAACTTGCCGATCTTGATCCACACGCCACATCTTGAGGATAAACTCAAGGGCACCCGCCTGATCCTCGACTCGCTGGCATCCTTTTCCAAACTGGATCGCGGAAAGGTAATCATCGACCACGTCGAAGAACACACGATTGCGCACGTCCTCGACGCAGGATACTGGGCGGGCATGACGCTTTACCCCGAAAGCAAATGCACCCCAAACCGGGCCATCGACATGTTAGAAATCTATGGCCACGAGAGGCTCTGGGTAAATTCCGCCTGTGACTGGGGCCACTCGGATCCCCTAGCCGTTCCCAAGTGTGCGCTGGAAATGAAACGCCGGAAATACAGCCCCGCCATGATCGATCAAATCATCTATCAGAACCCGCGCGAGTTCCTCTCTCAATCAGCCAAGTTTGCGGCCCATCACCCACTCCCTTGAAAGTCGCATCCTCTCACCTCTCCTATTGCACCAACATCCACCCTGCGGAGACTTGGGCGCAAACCGCAGCCGTCCTCCAATCCCACGTTCTTGCCGTGCGGGATCGCCTGAGAGCTTCCGGCACCCTCGGCCCCAACGAGCCGTTTGCGATCGGCCTCAGGCTTTCTGCCGTAGCCGCAAGAGAGCTATTAGAAGGAAATCAACTGGCTGAGTTCCGCGATTGGTTAGAAGCTAACCAGACCTACGTTTTCACGATCAATGGTTTTCCCTACGGCAGTTTCCACGGGACGCGGGTCAAGGAACAAGTCTTCATGCCCGACTGGTCGGACCGCGCACGACTGGAGTACACCAAGGACCTATTCAAAATCCTCGCCGTGATCGCTCGCCCGGACGCCGGAGCCTCGGTCTCGACCCTGCCAGGATCTCACAAGAGCTTCGAGCGCGATGAATCTCGCATCTTGGAGCACCTCATCGAGCTCGCTTCATGGTTAGACGAACTTGCCGCAGCCACGGGCGTGGATTTCCATCTCGGGCTTGAGCCTGAGCCCCTCGGGCATTTTGAAAATACCACCGAGACCCTCGCCTTCTTCGCACGACTTCAAGCGGCCGCACCCGACCACGAACCGACCCGCCGACGGATCGGAGTGAACTACGATGCCTGCCACTTCGCCCTCGAATACGATGCCGCTCACGATTCGCTCGAAGCACTGACCCGCGCACAAATCCGGATTTCCAAAATCCATCTTTCGAGCGCGCTCGCTCTCGATCCACGCGACCCATCTGCGCTTGCCGCGATCCGGCACTTTGACGAGCCGGTTTACTTCCATCAAGTCCTCCTGCGAGCACCCGGAGGGGAAATCCTGAGAATTATCGATCTACCCGCCTTCTTCGCAGCCGCCGATCTTGGGGAGATCGATCCTGCTAGTTTCGAAGAAATGCGTGTGCACTTTCACATTCCGCTCGATGCAGAGCCGGCCCCTCCGCTGCGCTCGACCTCAGATCAAACGCGAGCAGTGCTTGAATGGCGTCGCGATCATCTTCATGCCTGCCAGCACTACGAGATCGAGACCTACACCTGGAGCGTCTTGCCGCCAGCCATGCAGCGGCCCATCGAGGAACAAATCGCCGGCGAGTACCAGTGGGTACTGGCGAATTCCTAGCCGTGGCGTTCGTCGTTGAGCACCATGTGCCCTAGAATCCGCAGTTGGTCTGCGGATGGGTGAGCGGATGGCTCAGGGGAGCACACGCGCCCTCGCGTGTCGGATGTGGCGCCCTCGCCGCATCCATGGTGGTGT
>JAPJNB010000007.1 GCA_026461385.1 Akkermansiaceae bacterium | reverse complement strand
TGACCGAGTGGCCGAAGGTGCTCCCCTGCTAAGGGAGTATGGGGTGTAGAGCCTCATCGAGGGTTCGAATCCCTCCGTTTCCGCCAAGACTATTTCGAACTGGTTACAAATCCTTCGAACAATTTACAACCCGTTCGGGGCCCCTTCGGGTACGCCAGCGCTGAAGGGTGAGTGTTTTTATTTTGAAGATTTAGTTTGTTCGACGATCAGCTTGGTCGTCAACCCAAGGTGTTCTTCAATAGCCCGACAAAGGGCATCGGCATCGCGTGCCATCGCAGCATCGGCAAGTATCTTGTGATTGTTTGTCACATTCCGACCGCGCTCCTTGACTTCGACAGCCGCCAGGTTACGGTAGCGCTCGGATTTGTCGTAGAGCAAACGGCACAATTTCACAGTCCAAGGCGAGCCGCACCCACTGACCAAGGCCTCATGGAACTGCCGGTGGGCGACCATCCAGTTCGACACCAACTCTTCTGACCACGGCTGGCTTTCAAGGCGCGAAAGTCGGTGGCAGCAGCTCAAGACGAGCGTTTCCCACTCGAGATCGCCGTTGGCAACGGCCAAACGCAAGGCCATCTGCTCAACTTTGATGCGCGTCTGCGTCAGGTCCAGAAGTTCTTCTCGCGACACCGGGGCCACGGTAAAGCCGCGCTGGTCCTCGGATTCAACAAGTCCCTCGGTTACCAAGCGCGATAGCGCTTCGCGGATCGCCGTCGCCCCTATCTGGTAACGCTCGCTGAGCGCCTGAATACGCAGCCGCTCCGAAGGGGCAAGGTGTCCTCGAATGATGTCGTGCTGTAGGCGTTCAAACGCCTGAGTCGTGAGGCTGCGCGAGGAAGCGGTAATGAGGTCCATGGCAACGAAGGGTAGTCCCAAAAAGTCTGAAGAAGTTTAGCATTCATCCTTATTCTTCTTAATTATCGATTTTTATGATTAAAATATATTTTCTTATGTGCAATCTATAGCCATCAGTTGAGTCGAGCACCAGCCACCACGCAAAGCCACAGGAACAACATGCCACGCCACGTCATTCGCTATAACGTAGAGGGCACTCCCGCCTGGGGCGTGCAGTTCGGCACATCCATCGCGCCGCTAGGCGTCACAGCTGCCTGCACCGGGCAGTTGCTCAACAATCACTGGGATCGCATTTGGTCCATCAGCGAATCTGAGGCTACGCTCCCACGCGAGCGCGTGCAACTCCTCGCACCCGTCACCACCGACCAACAGTTCATCTGTCAGGGCGTCAACTACCGCAGCCACGTCGAGGATTCTGGCCTGGACCTTGCCGACTTCCCTTTCAACACGATATTTACTAAAGCACCTTCGTGCATCACCGCCGCAGACGCGCCCGTGGTGAGGCCGCGCCACGTGCAGTTGCTGGATTACGAGATCGAACTGGGCCTCGTCATGCGTCGTCAACTGCCCGCCGGTACGGTGGTAGATCCGAATGACCTCGGCGCTTGGTTGGCTGGTGTAACGATCGTCAATGACCTCTCGGCGCGCGATGTGCAATTGCCACAGGGTCAGTTCTACAAGGGCAAAAGCTATCGCGGCTTCGGGCCGGTCGGGCCCGTTTTAGTTCTGCTGACGCCACAGGAATGGCAGCGTTGGCCGGAGCTGCACATGCGGCTGACCGTCAATGGCAAAACGCGCCAACAGGCCTACTGCCGCGAGATGATCCATGCACCCGCTGCAACCCTGACCGAGTTAGCCGACGTGCACGAGATAAACGCCGGCGACCTGATCGCAACAGGAACGCCAACCGGTTGCGCGGCACAGGCACCGGGGCGGCTGACCATGTTCATTCTCAAACACCTGGTCAGTGAAGCCGCCAAGTGGAGGCTATTTGCGCGTAGGGGCCTTTCTAACCCGGCCTACCTGCGCCCGGGCGACCGACTCAGCCTGACGATTCGCACTGACGACGGCGCAATCGACCTTGGCGAGCAGTCGACCCTGATCACTTCAGATGGGCCCATTGGAGCGCAACATGCGTCGTGAACTGATTTGTACGGAACCGGCTTCGCCGCCGCGCCTGCAGGTGCGTGAAGTCCCGTTGCCCGAACTGGAGCGCGGCGAGGTGCTCGTGCGGGTTACGGCCACGTCCATCAATCCGATCGATGCCAAGCGCGCCGAAGGCTACGGGCAACGGGTTCTTGGGCTCAAGGGCGCTGCTCGATTTCCGCTCGTGCTCGGCAACGATGTTGTCGGACGCATTGATGCGATCGGCCCAGGGGTGACGCAATTCGTCCTCGGCCAGCATGTATTTGGGCTTGTCGCCACAGGCAAGCGAGGCGGCGCCCATGCCTCGCATGTCGTGGTACCCCAGTCGCAACTGCAAAGTGCACCCAAAGGCATAGATGCAGCGTCCCTGGCGGTGCTGCCATACTCTTTCACGACGATGTGGCTCGCCCTGCATGGGGTCGGACTGACGCCAGCCAATGCCGCCGGCAAGCGCGTGTTGGTGCAAGGCGCCGCCGGCGC
>JAPJNB010000056.1 GCA_026461385.1 Akkermansiaceae bacterium | reverse complement strand
TTCCCATCGTAGCGATCGGTGGCTCCGGTGAAAAAGATGAGCCTCGATGCATTCGAACTCTTCAGCTTATCTCCAATTCCAGGCGTCGAGAGTTCTGGATCCAGAATTGCCTGGCACCAGTCGTAGGTGTTGCCACTTCGGACAACGAGAGCTTCAAGGTCACGAGCCATGTAGTCCACTGCCATTTTGCCCATGTGAGAAGCCCGCAGCTCAGCGCGACTGCGGTTCCATGTCTCAAGCGCCACTGAAGTGACCGAGACAAGAACCGTGACAATGATTGAGGTAATGGCCATGGCGACCATCAACTCCATGAGGGTGAATCCTGCGCGGCGAGCGATGCGTGAAAATCTCATGAGTTAAAACGTGGTTCCGGCTGTAATTGAGGCGATCGAGGAGTCCATCTGATCCGGGCTGCGGAATACCGACACCCAGCCATTTCGCCAAACCACAAAGCCACCAAAGTCACGCTTCCCAGACCCAGCAACTTTGGGCCTAACGCTAGCACCCGCATTTGGCGGACGAACGCCTGCCCCGATCACAAAGGTAGATGGCGCAGACGCTCCTAGGGTATAAATCCCCTCTGCGTTGAACTCATAGTAGTAATAATCGCCCACATAAGAAGCTTTCACATCACTTGCACTTAGACTTAAGTCACTTGGGATAGCGCCTACACTGTCTTGGTCCTTCTTACTGAACGTGTCACTGAAAAATGTTTGATCGGGCAGTGTCACCCCGCGGCCGGATAAAATCCACTTTCGTGGCAGTTTCGGCTGCAACGTGTTCGGGTCAATTTCTGCTGAAACAATCAGAATGCGACGCAGGTTATCCGCTGGATTGTTGATTAAGTTTTTGGGCACGATTACTCGCGTTAGCATCCGCTGTCCGACTGCCATCGTGCGCGCTTCTTCGAACATCGACTCCGCAGAAGCCACCCCACTGGTCACTCCTTTGCCGCCCATGCCGCCAATGCCGATGGCTCCAGCCGTCATCAGGATCGACATGATGGCAATGACCACCAACATTTCCACCAAAGTGAATCCTCGGTCGGATTTTTTGAGATTACCTCTCAATTTTAAGAACTTCATGATTTGCGAATCGGGTTGAGATTAAATTGATTGGGTTTGGTTGATTCCGCAAGGGTAAATGTGGACGTGGACGAGTCAAAAAACTGAGAGCTTGGCCGCATTGCCTCCGCTGGAACGTTCCGCGATGGGATTACATGCGCACGGCGAGATTCCGGGTGAAAACCGGATTCTTGGCAGCAAATCTTTTGGTGAAATCCGCAGACGACAAATAGTTCAACGTATTTGCTGGGAGCGAATAAAATTCCGCAGCAAAGGGAATGACTGCCTCCTTTTGCTTGAAAACGGATTCACTGACTCCTGTTCCAGTTTTCGGATCCAGCAACTGCCTGACACCGTCAGGCCGGGTGTCCATGACGAGTGTGCCACCTTGAAAAAAAAGTTGCTTGCACTTCACCAAGAACAACGGCCCTTCGATTGCCTTCAAATCATTCGCTAACTCGGTATCCGCTCGGGCGCGCATCATCGGAACCACCACATAATCTTTGCCAGCAACCTTGCCAGTGATCGATACGATTGGCGGAAGCGTCTTGTCAGTGCGGGGCGTTTGCGTGAGATCACCTCGGTACTGGTAAACGAAAAGCGCGTTGGCCACCTCGGAGCTCTCTTTGATCCGTTTGAGTGCATTATCAAATGGAATTTCGCCAGCAGCCATAACATTACGACCTGCGATCAGTTCGGTTTCTAGCGCGGAAACGAGGCGGTCTGCCTGCTGGACATTGAGCGACTTGCGGATCCCATCGGCAGCGGGTGTGAACACCACTAAGAACCCAGTGAGGAGAACCGCCAACACACCGATGGCGATCACGGTCTCTAAGAGAGTGAAGCCGGAGCGACGGGCTTGAAGATCGATTCTGAAGTCAACGGATTGCATGGACATAGGGTTTAGACAGACGTAATTTGGCTGAGGATCTCGCCGGCATCAAGTGCAAATGCCAATACATCGCGCCTACTTTGACGATTTATTTTGCGGATACCTACCCGCGCGGGGACCACTCATCCACAGCCATGCAGGCCCGACCATGTCACGAACATCCTTGCGAGCCGCCACCCAACCTAGCAATTCCTTCGCGAGGGATGGATCGGCCACCAGCATGGCTGGATCCCCCTCACGGCGCGGCCCGTATTTGACGGGGACTTTTTTGCCCGTGATCTCTTCCACGGCGGAGATGATTTCCTTCACCGAGACACCCACGCCCGTGCCTAAATTGCATCGAACCGAGTCGCCGCCCGCCGCGAGGTGATCCAGCGCGCGTGCATGGGCATCCGCGAGATCTTCCACGTGAATGTAATCCCGAATGCAGGTGCCATCCGGCGTGTCGTAGTCGGTTCCAAAAACCTCAAGATGGTCGATTTCGCCGGTCACTGCCATCATCACGCGGGGGATGAGGTGGGTTTCTGGGTCGTGATCCTCGCCGATCAGGCCGTCCGGTGAGCAGCCGCTCGCATTGAAATAGCGGAGACAAGCACTGCGAAGTCCCCAAGCGGTATCGCAATCCGCCAAGATGTGTTCGACCATCAGCTTGCTCATGCCGTAGGGGTTGATGGGCTTCTGCGTGTTGGTCTCGGTGATCGGCAGCTTGTTGGGGACTCCGTAAGTGGCACACGTGGACGAAAAAACGAAAACCTTGCACGCAAACTCCTGCATCACCTGAAGCAGCTTGATCGGCTCTGCGGTGTTGTTTTGGTAATACTTCAGCGGATTGGTCACCGATTCACCCACGTAGGCGTAAGCGGCAAAATGAATCACCGCGCCAAATTGATGCTTCGCAAACAAACTCCGGACCAGCGGTTGGTCACCCACATCCCCTACGACCAATTCCACGCCCGGATCGACGATTGCGAGGTCGTGCCCGAACACCAAGTTGTCGAGCACCACGATTTTTCTGCCCTGCCCCGCCAAGAGGCGCACGGTGTGAGAGCCAATGTAGCCGGCCCCGCCGGTAATCAAAATCGGTGCGTTGGAAGAAATCATGATAGTTGTGGCAGACATCAAACCAAAGCCGCCCCTCGCCTGTCAACTCATGACAAGGACACCGCATGAACCCTGCCGAAAATAAATTCGCAAATTCTCGAAACCGCGACGATCCTCCCGTTGTGAAAAAGCCTTTGTTTTACTCGGCGGGCATTTTGGCAGCACTTGCATTCTCATCCTGTGCTTACACGCCCTACGACCCCTACTACGAACCGAGTTATAGCGTCGGTTATGGCGAAGGCTATGGCTACGGTGGCCGCTCGTTTTCCACTTCCTTGTTCATCAGCACGGGGGATTCCCGCTGGGGTTACGACCCAGGCTGCCACAGTTATTACGACTACCATCGTCGCTGCTACTACGACCCCTATTTGTACGGTTACTATCCCGTCGGCTATCGCCCGACATTCGTCTATGGCGCACCCCACCCCTACGGCTGGAGCCCAGGCAGAAACACCATCCGCCCACCGAGCCGAGTGACCAACATCACGATCAGCAACTACCGCGACCGTGAATCTTCATACCGCAGTTCGAATTACAGTTGGTCCCGACAAGTCGAGCCACGACCCGGCACCGATGACCGCTCGCCTCACAGCGGGCTCTACCGCCCCTATTCTCAAGAACGCTCTAGCAACTACAATCGTGATCCCCGTGGCAGTGATCGAAGCGAAAACCTCAACCGCTACGCGAACACGCAACAAGACAAGGCCGTACGCCAACCAAACGGCACCCGCCAAGTGAGCTCATTCACGCCACCGGTCCGCTCTCAAAGCCAAACCTACTCGGAGTCGGCGAGCCCTTCCTCCGCCGTTGTCCCGCAGCCCACTCAGCGCTTACCCTTCGGCGGCAGTCGACACGCCCCACCCTCGGGCGCTCAGGAATCCAACCAGGCCCAACCCTCTCACGGAACCCCCAAAATCCCGTCGAGATCCCCGTTCGGCAGGCGGAAAAATAACGACGAGCCTTAAACCAACTCAACAAAAACGCGACATCGCAAGCTGCGGTGTCGCGTTTTAATGCGTTTTCTAGTGACTAAAAGTTAGGCCTTGCCGCGACGACGCACGAGAACGCCAACAGCTCCAAGACCAACCATCAGAAATGCCGATGGCTCTGGCACTGCATCCAGCTGAGTGATCGTGGAACGCGCGCGACCGTAGGTGTCTGCAATGAAAACCTCCCCATCGAAACCACCGACCGCGTCGGGATTGAACGCACCGATTTCTGGCACTGCAAAACTGCACGCCTTAATCGTGAGAGTGTCGCCGGGTTTGACTCCAACACCCGTGAAGTAAAAAAAACCATCCACTGGCGCAATATCAGCAACTTGTACGGCTTCATTGTCGCTGATACCATAAACGGATGCAATGGTCGGAACCCCATTCAACTCGAAGGTGAAATTGCCAGTTAAACCGACTCCAGTCTGCGTTCCATCACTCGCGAGCACAAAATTTTTGAAAACAATAAGATCCGCGCTTCCCGATGAAGAGATCGTGAATGTAATATCTTGATCGATCGAAAAGATACCAGTGCCATCAGCGGGATTTCCGGTGATGGAGATGGAAGCTTGAGCGAAGCTGCTGAGGGCGAGTCCCGCGAGGGCGATGAGGCTTGATTTGATTTTCATAATGTTGGTAAGGCCAAGTCTTGGCGAAATTCGGTTAGCAATTTCAGAGCTGAAAAGAAAACAAAAAAATCAGTACCTAACGAATTTTGAGGCGCATCGCATGGCTAGGCGAACGCCAATTTGTGGGCGGAAAAATAACGACGAGCCTGTACCGCAGTGATTTCCTTGGGCGGCTGTTAGACCCGCACGAATCGCAGCATCTCCTCTGCCGATCGCACGCGATTCTAACAAGATTTCACCAGACGCTTGGGCACCCGCAACAGCCTGCGGCCATAGGCCCAACCGGCGATGCCTCCACCGAGGTGGCAGGCGTGGCCCATCTGGAAGCAGCCGCCCCAGCCGTGGGAAACGAGGAATTTGCCCAAAATCGACGCGATGGGCAGGCCCAAGGCGGGATCGATCAAGACGAAGATCAATTCTGCGATTAGAATCCCAATCCCAAGGTTTCGGGCCGAAACGAACAGTGGCAACATCCGCGAATCAGGCGAAAGCGTCGTCAGTAAGAGCAGCAAGCCGACACAACCGCCCGAAAGCCCAACGAGCAGCGGCCCGTTCGGCGCCAAAAGCAGATGACCGATCGCACCGCCAAGGATGCCGACGAGGCTGGCCTTTACCATCGTTCGAGAGCCCATGATCCGCTCAATCCGCGAGCCAAGCAGCAGCACGAAAAGCGCATTCACGGCCGCGTGCCACGCATTGCCATGGAGCAATGCGTAACTCAAAAGCTGCCAAAGTTTACCGGCGACGATGCCTTCGCGGTTGAGGCCCAGCGCCATGAACCAAGCCCCGACGGGTGTTTGATTGGGCCCACCAAAAGCGGCAACCACCGCGTGAATGGCGATCACCAGCATGGCCCATGTCCACGACGCTGGCGCATGCCGCAATTGACGCAGGTTCCACCAAATGTCGGAAAACGGCGCGCCAGTCGAATTCATGACAGCGCGATCGATTCCCCTCACTCGACCACGTGCGCCCGAGGCTCGCGCTTGGCGACGTCCTCCGACCCACCGCTCGTCACAAAGGGCCCACCTTCTAACGGAGCCACCCCAGTGAATGCCACATCGGGCATGTCCGTCGGCCGACCCGCGAGCGGGAAATCCTTGCGCAGCGGGAAATATGGATAGCCCTCCCACATCAAAATCCGCTTCAAGTTCGGGTGCCCTGAAAATGAAATCCCCATCATGTCCCAGACTTCGCGCTCATGCCAATCCGCACCCACCCACAGGTCGGTCACCGACGGCACGGTTTCATCCTCGCCCACCTTCGCCTTCACGCGCAGGTGCTTGGAATCATCCAAGGTGGCGATCTCATAGACCATCTCGAAACGTGGATCCTCACCGAAGTGGTCGATGCTCGAAATGTCGAGAATCATCTCGTAGCCCAGGTCGTTCCGGCATTTCGCCAACACATCATGGAGGGAGCCAAGCTCCACACGCACGGTTTGCTCACCGCGGAATTCAAGGGTTTCCCAAATGGAGGCCCCGAACGCATCGCGGAGCATGGTGACATCGGCTGCTGCTGACATGGTCGATAAAGGATTGGAAAATCAGGCGATTTCTTCGAGGAACGACCTCTTTTGATCCAAGGTCGAATGCTCGCCCTCAATCTTCGTTTGAAGCTTCATGAGCCCTTCGATGAGGGCCTCAGGCCGCGGCGGGCAGCCAGAAATATAGACATCCACCGGGATCAACTTGTCGATCCCTTGCAAGACCGCGTAGCTGCGATACATCCCGCCGCTCGAAGCACAGGCACCCATCGCGATGCACCACTTCGGCTCGGGCATTTGATCCCAAATCCGCTTAACCGCCAACGCCATCTTGTAAGTCACGGTGCCGGAAACGATCAAAACGTCGCTCTGACGCGGCGAAAAACGCATCACCTCCATCCCAAAGCGTGCAATATCGAAGCGGCTCGAAGCCGTGGCCATCAACTCGATTGCACAACACGCAAGGCCCATGGGCATCGGCCACAGCGAGTTCTTGCGCATCCAATTGATCGCGGCATCCACTCGGGTGATAATCACATTCCCCTCGATCTTGGAATCGTAGGCGGTGTGGACGGTATTGGAAGAAGGACTGACCATGGTGACGTGCGACTTGTCGGGACTATTGGCTGGATGCCGGTTCGCCTCAAGTGTCGATTGCGAAAATTTTACCCCCCTTCGGATTCTGAACACTGGCGGTGATTGACGCGCCGCTGCGAGCCAATCATGCTCGCAGCCCATGTCCCGCCCCGGCCTCATCCTCAAACTCAGCTGCCCAGACCAACCCGGCATCGTTGCCAAGGTCGCCAATTACGTCGCCGGCCATCGCGGCAACCTCATCGAGTTCGCTCAGTTCTCCGACCAACTCGGCGGCAAATTTTTCGCCCGCCTGGAAATTGAGACCCAAGAACTCGACGTCGATGCCCAAGATTTCATCACCGGATTCGGCACGCTCGGACGATCGTTGCAGGCCGATTGGCACTTCCGCCGCCTGCCGTACCGCATGAAAACGGCCGTGCTCGTCACCAAAACCGACCACTGCCTCAACGAAATCCTCTGGCGGGCGGGGCTCGACGAACTCCCGATCGAGATCACCTCGATCATCGGCAACCGCAGCAATTGCCGGTCGATCGCGGAACGGGCCAACCTGCCATTTCACGAAATCCCGATGGACGGCGACGCCCGCGAACCCGGCTTCGAACAAATCCGCGCCCTCGTCACCGAACAAGACGTCGAACTCATCGTCCTCGCTCGATTCATGCAGATTCTCCCCAACGACTTCTGCCGCGACTTCGCCGGGCGCATCATCAACATCCACCACAGTTTCCTTCCAGCCTTCATCGGCGCGAACCCCTACCAGCAAGCGTATGCCCGCGGGGTGAAATTGATCGGCGCCACCTGCCACTACGTCACGGCCGACCTCGACGCCGGACCGATCATCGAGCAAGAGGTCGAGCGCGTGCACCACTTCCACACCCCCGCCGACCTCGTCCGCCTCGGCCGCAACTGCGAGCGGGTCGCGATCGCCAAGGGAATCCGCTTCCACGTGCACGACCGCACCATCATCGACGGCCACCGCGCGATTGTTTTCCCGGATTGAGTGCATTGCGAGCTTTACAAGCCGCCGGGCACGGTTCACGTTTTCGCCCCGCTGCAAAGCAACCTTGGAGAGGTGGTCGAGTGGTCTATGGCACCTGATTCGAAATCAGACGTGGGGTCAAACTCACCGTGGGTTCAAATCCCACCCTCTCCGCCATCATTGAGACTTACCCTCGTAAGTGCTTCAATATCAAGTAGCTCTGACGGGTCTCAGCAGGCCGCGACAGAAATTCCAGAAAGAATTCCAGCACACTTGACACGGCGACCGGGTCCGATGACCCGAAAACGCAAACGCAGCAGTGTCGTGGAGATCGGAACCGGTCCCGC
>JAPJNB010000055.1 GCA_026461385.1 Akkermansiaceae bacterium | reverse complement strand
GTTGAACCAAGACCGCTACCGCTTCGGCGCGTCTGCTCTTCTCAACGACCTAGTCCGACAACTGGTAAAAGAGAAAACGGGGGTCTATCAGGCACCCTACACTTTCAGTGAATCCGCCACCGCCTATTAGCCCGCGATCAATGATCTAACAAACTCATGCCCTCTCCCAAACGCACCGCTCGCCCTGTTGCCCGTGAATTGCTTTTCGGCAATCTGTGGGAATATGATGCAGCCCCCGAAACTTCCCCAGCATTCATTGATGCGAGTTACGGATTGTTCATCGGTGGAAAATGGGTAGCACCAAAGACGCGGAAAACCTTCGATTCGATCAGCCCGCGCAATGAAGAAAAGCTTTCGGAAATCGCGCTCGCCGGCGCGGCGGATGTCGATGCCGCCTATCAGGCTGCGGCCAAGGCATTCCCTGCTTGGAGCAAGCTGCCCGGCTCTGAGCGAGCGAAGTATCTCTTTCGCATCGCAAGACTCCTGCAAGATCGTGCGCGCGAGTTCGCGGTGGCCGAGACACTCGATGGTGGTAAGCCGATCAAGGAGTCACGCGACTTCGATCTGCCGATGGCGGCAGCACATTTTTTCTATCATGCAGGATGGGCGGATAAATTGAACTACGTGACGCCCGGTCGAGTGCTTGAGCCGTTAGGGGTGGTGGGGCAGGTGATCCCGTGGAATTTTCCGTTGCTCATGCTGGCGTGGAAGCTTGCGCCCGCACTTGCTACGGGAAACACCGTAGTAATCAAGCCTGCGGAAACCACCTCGATCACTGCCCTCAAGTTTGCGTCGATCCTTCAAGCTGCCGGGTTGCCGCCCGGAGTGGTCAACATCGTCACTGGCGCGGGAGACACCGGAGCCGCTGTGGTCAATCACCCACTCGCCGCGAAAATTGCCTTCACAGGATCCACGGCAGTGGGGAAATCGATCCAACGTGCACTTGCAGGAACCGGCAAACGCTTAACGCTCGAGCTGGGTGGGAAAGCGGCAAACATTGTCTTCGAAGATGCGCCCATTGATCAAGCGGTCGAAGGAATCATCAACGGGATTTTCTTCAATCAAGGGCATGTTTGCTGTGCTGGATCGCGCTTGCTGGTTCAGGAATCCATTGCCAATCAGGTGCTCTCCAAGCTGAAAATCCGGATGAAGTCGTTGCGTACCGGCGATCCTCTCGACAAGAACACCGACGTCGGTGCAATCAATTCAAGAGCCCAGCTCGATCGGATCCAAGACCTGGTCGCAAGTGGTGTGGCTGAAGGTGCTAAACTCTATCAGCCAGCCTGCGATCTTCCGCACAAGGGGTTTTATTTCCCACCGACCTTGTTTTCTGAGGTTTCGCAAAGCCATCGCATCGCCCGCGATGAGATCTTTGGCCCGGTGCTTTCCATCCTCACCTTTCGAACTCCAGACGAGGCGATCGAAAAGGCAAACAACACGCACTACGGGTTGAGTGCTGGGGTTTGGACGGATAAGGGCTCGCTCATTTTTAAAATATCTAACGAACTCAAGGCGGGCGTTGTTTGGGCGAATTCCTATAACAAGTTTGATCCCTCATCGCCATTTGGTGGTTACAAGGAATCAGGATTCGGAAGAGAGGGCGGCAAGCAAGGCCTGCTAGATTACGCAACGCTTAAGCCTACATTCTAACAACGAACACGACGTTCATCATGCGACTCCATATCACCAAAACTCCCAAGTGCTACGTGGGCGGCAGCTTTATTCGCTCTGAGGGCGGGCGAGTGGTTCCGCTTTGCGATGCGAAGGGCACATTTTTTGCAAATATCCCGCATTGCACCCGCAAGGATGTGCGGAATGCAGTGGAAGCCGCTGCGAAGGCCGGGCCAAACTGGGCGGGCAGAAGTGCCTATAACCGTGGACAGATTCTCTATCGGCTCGCCGAGATGTTAGAGGCGAGGGCTGCTGAAATGACCGAGGCGATTCTCATCGGCGGAGGGTCTCGTGCCAAAGCCACCCGCGAGGTGGTTGCGAGCATCGACCGCATCGTCCACTATGCCGGATGGACCGATAAATTCCAGGCGCTACTCGGCAGCGTGAACCCTGTCGCATCAGCCCATTTCAATTTTACCGTCACGGAACCGATGGGGATCATCGGTATCATTGCGCCTGATGAAATGCCGCTGTTAGGACTGCTTTCGTTGGTGATGCCTGCCATCACGGGCGGAAATTCGGTGGTCGCTCTGGCTTCGAACAAGCAACCCTACCCGGCAATTTTGTTAGGTGAGATGCTTGCGACCAGCGATTTGCCTGGCGGTGTGGTGAATCTACTCACAGGGCAGCGTGATGAATTGATTCCGACGTTCGCGAGTCATGCACATTTGCGCGGAGTCGTGGCAGTTGCTGACCTTGCTGAGCGTCAAGCACTCCAGGTGGGGGCGGCGGATAGTGTCAAACGTCTTAAACTGATCGCGTCGGAAGATCCGATGGATTGGTTTTCAGAAAATGCGCAAGGGCTCTACGAGATTCGGGATCACCTCGAACTCAAGACTATGTGGCACCCTATGGGAGCGTAATCACTGAGTGCCTCAGTCAATTTCACCCGCGCGAAACCAACGGCCTTCCATCATGCGTGGTGAAGCAAGATCGAATTGGCGGCGAAGTGGTCGGATAGGATGTCGGAAACGATCACCAATGGGGTGCCTTGGCGGACGAGATTTTCCTTCATCAGCAATTCGCTCACGCGTTGGATGGTCTCCTCGATGTTCGTGGCGAATGGCAACTTGAATGCGCGCACGCTCCGAGTGAGCGAAAGCTTGCAGCAAACTTTTTCGGTAGGGGTAAATGCGTAGAATCCTGAGGTCCGTGGCCGGAGCATGGCCACATGGTTCGCAAGCACACCACGACGGGTCAGCACGACCAACCGTGCATCTGGGAGTGAATCTGCGAGGGTGACGGCCGCTCGAGCCGTCTTTTGGCGCTCGTCACGAAGCAAGGCATTTTGACCGAAGCCATGGCCACCTGAGCGCTCGATGCGTGATGCAATCCGGACCAGCGCATCGACGCAACGCTCGGGGTAACGGCCGACCGATGTTTCACCAGAAAGCATCAAACAGTCTGCCTCCTCATACGCGGCATTCATCACGTCCGTCACCTCAGCACGGGTAGGGGTGGGGTTCGTGATCATTGACTCTAACAGCTGAGTGGCGACAATCACGCGAGTTCCCAATTCATGGCAGCGCTTGACAATGCGGCGCTGCAGGATCGGAAGTTCCTCAAATTCAACTTCGGTTCCAAGGTCGCCACGAGCAACCATGATCACATCGGCCTCATGGATGATGGCGTCAATGTTGCGAATGGCTTCCTGGTCCTCGACCTTGGCAACGATTTGCGCCTCGCCTTCGAGCTGCTGCATGGCCTCGCGGAGCTCGCGGACGTGCGCGGAATCACGGACAAACGAGCCAGCGATGTAGTCGGCCCGGCATTCAACCGCGAGGGAAAGATCTTTGTGATCTTTTTCTGTTAGAGCAGGTAGGTTGAGCCGCACCCCTGGAAGATTGATATGACGTCGTGAGCCCATGCTACCGGGGGTCCTGACGCAGCAAAGAATGCGGTCGGATTCTACCACATCGATGCGCATGAGCATGGCACCATTATCGACCACCAAAGTGTTTCCAGCGGTGACGTCGCCCATGAGGCCGTCATAATTTACCGTGGTTGAAAGCGGAACGGTGGGATCAGAACCTTCCTTGCGAAACTCCACAATGTCTCCCTCGACTAAATTGTAAGGTTTTTCCAAGTCGCCCGTCCGGATAGAAGGGCCGGTTAGGTCAAACAAGACAGCGATGTGAGCATCACGCGCATCAGACTGGCGGCGAACCCGCTTGGTCATTTCAGCAGCCCACTCGTGCTTGGCATGGCTCATGTTTAGCCGGAAGACGTTCGTTCCCGCGTCGATCAATCTTCCGATCATTTCCTCGGATTCGGTTGCGGGCCCTAGAGTGATGATGATTTTGGTCTTACGTGACATGATGAAAAAGTTTGGAGGTACAGAGACTCTAAGCCCCGAAGCAGGAAACATGCCGCACCATTTCAAAGCAAGCCGCGAAACCGGTTTGGTCTCAGATTTCACCTAATTTTCACTCCGTTGAGGCGTTTGAGTGTCTGGACCGGACATTCGCCGAACCAACGCCGGTAGTTGATGGAAAATCGGCCCATGTGACAAAATCCCCAGTGACGGGCGATGGCCTTGACACTTTGTTCCGCAGGGCAGGCAGCAATGAGATCGCGCCGTACCCCATTGAAGCGCAACGCATGGGCGTAGGCTTTCATCGAAATGCCAAAGGATTTTAAGAAGCTGATTTGAAGGCAACGAGCGGGAATACCCACCTGCTGACAAATCCGGATCAAATCAAGTGGCTCACGCGGGTGATGGATTAGATACTCTTCGGCAATTTGAGCGTGTTTGCGAGAGCCTCCTGCGACTGGTCCACACGTGGATCCAGAAAAAATCGACTCCATGAGATTGTATTCGAGGGCAACTGCGACGGCATTAGAACTATCAGGTGCACGAGGTTCAAGGTGATCGGCAATGTGTTCAGTGATTGCTTGTTTCATTAGATTCATGTGGTTGATCGATTGGACTAAAAGACAATCACGAGGGACGAAGCTGCGGAAAGAATCGTAGCCGTGGGCGTGGGCGTGTGACTGGGCGAGAGTCTCATGGATCGCGATGGATATAATCTGCGATCTTCCAAGGTTGAATGATTCGACACACTCATCGGGATCGGTGATTGCGATTTGTCCAATCCTCATCTGAGAACCCTGATAGAAAGTTTGATGATTGGAATCTATGGGGAAAAAGCAAAGAAAGCAGTTCTTTGGGCCAGATGCAGAGACGCGAGTGCTGTTAGAACGCTCGAATAAGATCAGTTGCATGGATTGTGTATGAACTCCCTTCACTCGACCGCAAAATGGGCCCGGCACGAGAAGATCTTGCACTATTTCCCAATCGGGAGCGTGCTGGTTCATTTGATAGGGATCATTCGATCGTTCATCAATGCGTAATTCACGCGAAAATATACCAATCGAAGATTGAGGAGGGGAACTCATGATTTTCGCTAAGTGGATAGCACATCAATTTGATTGATGGAAGAAGATACGGTAAGTTGGAACAACCGCGTCACTCACTTCCATGGTATCGCCCTAAGAGGACCATATCTCAATTTTGGTGATGGCGGCAGAAAATACCGTGAACTGCAACCAATCCCTAAGAATACCCAACCAATATCTCAAATGAAAATGCTCGAAATCAAAAAGACCATCAACGTCATCGGCCTCGCATCCTTTTCCATGGTTGCGCCGTTGATGACAGGTAGCTGTGCAAGCGCAGATCGTGGCACACGCATCAATACGCCAAGCTCGAGTAGAAATCAGATTGCGGCTGACTCGCGGATGGCGCTGAACGATCTCTATGAGGCGAACCCCAAAGCGCGTAGGCTGGGAGCCAAAGCCAAGGGGGTCCTAGTCTTTCCTACCATTGTTAAGGGTGGATTGATGTTCGGGGGCATGGGGGGTACCGGGGCGCTGATCCGTAACGACGGGACGATCAAGAACTACTACGAAACCACTGGGGCGTCATATGGATTCCAAGCTGGAGTCCAGAAATACGGGTACGCCCTTTTTCTCATGGATCAATCCGCGATCAATGCACTCGATCACGCAGATGGATGGGAGTTAGGCAGTGACCCGAACATTGTCGTGGTCGATCAAGGAATGGCGGCGACGCTGAGTACCACTACCGCGCACAAGAGCATCTATGCCTATTTTTTCAATCAACGTGGACTCATGGCTGGAATTAGCCTTCAGGGATCAAAGGTAACTCGAATTCGTTCAAATAATTAAAGATTTCAAAACTAAAGAATGTTTGTATTGCTTAAAAATTTAACTTGGCTGCTTCATGTTACCTTCGAGTCGGAAATGCGTGGTGTCAATCGCCGAAAAGGTATTTGGTGAATGCATGATAGATTGGAATGCCGAATACGATATTGAATGGAAACGTGATCGCCAGGGAAGAGGTCAGGTAAAGGGCTGGGCTTGCTTGAGGCAGCGCAATTCTCACGGCTGCGGGTGCGGCGATATAAGATGCACTTGCTGCTAGGGTCGCGAGGATTGTGGTGCCACCAAGACTAAGACCACACCATTTGCCTACAAGAGCGCCCAAAAGGCCATGCAGCAGTGGCATGATGAGGGCGAAGGCAACGAGGCGGAACCCAGCTGCCTTCAAATCTCTAACACGTCTGCCGGTGACGATGCCGACTTCAAGGAGAAACAAGGTCAGGACGCCTTTGAAAGGAGAATCAAATAGGGGAGCAACTTGACTGAATCCTTGATGGCCGCACAACAATCCGATGGCGAGTCCTCCAAGGAGTAGGATGATTCCTTTACCGGTAATTAAATCGTGCAACAGGCGCTTGAAATTTTCTAGTGATCGACTTTCGTTCGTGTTCATTGCGCGCATGGCGAGGAACATCGCTACGATGATCGATGGAGCCTCCATGACTGCGAGAAGGGCTGGGGCATAACCCTCGAACTCGACTTTGCCATTTTCTAAGAATGCGAGCACCGCGCTGAAGGTGACGGCTGACACTGAGCCATAGTGAGCGGCGATGGCGCCGGCATTGGTTGCGTCAAGACGTCCAAAGGATTTCAGCAGGTAAAAGCACCAAATTGGGATCGTGCAACTGAGCATGATTGCGCAGAGCAAAGGTGCGCCTACTACGGAGATGCTCATGCCATGGAGTTTCATGCCGCCCTTGAGGCCGATGGCGAAGAGCAAGTAGATTGTGAGTGCAGAACCTAGTTCATCTGGAAACTTGAGATCACTTTTTACGAGAGTGGCGAAAAGACCGAGCCCGAAGGCGAGAACCATCGGGGAGAGTAGGGTAGTGGACAGGGATTGCAGTGTTTCCATTTGGGTGATGAGATGCAGGTGGTGCTTGCCAGTCGTGCGATAGGGCGGTTAAATATCAGGACATTAAATACATGAATTGCGATTCGTGTATTAAGGTTCTTGTTTAACCCGTCAACCCAAAAAATGAAAAAGAGCAAATTGGATGTCCATGAGCCAGCAGGATGGACCTTTTTTACGAACCACGCGCATGTGCTTCTCTGCCTTGCTGAGGATCCTGAAATGAGGCTGCGAGACATCGCGATGGCGGTAGGGGTCACCGAACGGGCCGTCCAAAAGATCGTTTCGGAGCTAGAGGCGGGGGGTGTTCTTGAGCGTTGGCGTCAAGGAAGGAGGAATACTTACCAAATTCACGGAGATTTGCCGCTCCGGCATTCCGTTGAATCGCATTGCACGGTCGAAGGACTGATTCGGTTTGTGCTCGATTCCAAGAAGTGACGAGATCGTTAAAACGGGAGTCGAGGAGGAAGCGTCGAGCGGCACGACTTCGAGGTACGCTCGCTCACCTTCGTGCAAACTCAGCGTGGCGGATTAACGCTGGACGCTACAGGTTTTCTGAAAATGAGGACTGATTCAGCGCCTCATCACCACGGGAGTTTTACGACTTTACCCGCCCAGAGAGCAGGGTGCTTGGGCGGGTAGAAGTCTTGTGCGAGTTGCTGAGGCGATCAGCTTTGCTCGATCGTTTTTTCCGTTGCGGCATCGATGATCACGAATCGTTCGCGGTTCATCGTTGGAT
Organism: Akkermansiaceae bacterium; assembly: GCA_026461385.1. GTDB lineage: Bacteria > Verrucomicrobiota > Verrucomicrobiia > Verrucomicrobiales > Akkermansiaceae > Luteolibacter. The sequence goes on along the minus strand of JAPJNB010000055.1, from coordinate 9,793 downwards.
CGGAACGGAAGATGAGTCGGCCTGAGTGAGACCGCTCGAGTTCCATCAGCAGCTTCGCGTCTTCACTTTTGAAGCGGTTGAGGACATCGCTATTTACGATCACGATGATATCACCGAGGTTTTCATGGTGTTTCTGGATCACCGTATTGAGTCTGCGCTGAATTTCGATGGACATGGTCATCGGAGTTTTGACGCGAGCGCGGCCTTGGCAATAGGGGCAGGGCTCGTACATCGAGTCGCGCAAGGACTCGTTGAGGCGCTGGCGCGTCATTTCCATGAGGCCGACGGGTGAGATTTGGAGCACTTGGGTTTTGGCCTTGTCCTTTTTGAGACGTTCTTTGATTGCCTTGTAAACCGTCTGTTGGTCCTTCCGGTGGCGCATGTCGATGAGGTCGATCACGACGAGTCCGCCGATGTTGCGGAGGCGGAGTTGGCGTGCGACTTCCACCGCGGCCTCGACGTTGGTCTCGAGGATCATTTTGTCCACGTCCTTTGATCCACGGTTTCGGCCGGTGTTGACGTCGATGGCGATGAGAGCCTCGGTTTCATCGATCACGATGTAGCCACCGCAAGGGAGCCAGACTTGGCGGGAGAATGCTTCGTCGACTTGTTTTTGGATGCCAATGCGTTCGAAGATTGGCTGGGTTGCGGATGGCATGTAATGAATCCTGCGTTTCGCGCGGCGAGAAATTTTCCCTGCGATTTGGCGGATCATTTCGGTGGTATCAGCATCGTCACAGATGATCTGGTCGATTTCTTCTGTTAGGAAGTCACGCGCGGTGCGTTCGATGAGGCCTGGTTCTTGGAAGATACAAGCGGGCGCGGGGTTGTTTGCGCGGCGCGCTTCGATCTCGTCCCATTGTTCGAGCAGCATGTGGAGATCTCGGACGAAGTGGCGTGCCCGTGTTCCTTGTGCCACGGTGCGCATGATGATTCCCATGCCTTCGGGAACTGCGAGTTTTTGGACGATTTTACGAAGTCGTGCGCGTTCCTTGGGGTCTTCAATTTTCCGAGAGATGCCGAATTGTTCGGTGAATGGCATGAGGACCAGGTAGCGTCCGGCCAATGAGATATTGGTGGTCACTCGTGGTCCCTTCGTCCCGATTGGGCCCTTGGAGACTTGGATGACAATTTCTGAGCCGATCGGATAGATATCCGGGATATCTTTGGATGTAATTTTCTTTTGCTGTTTCTTTTTTCCTTCGCGTTGGATTTCTTCTAAGCCCCCGTCGAGGGCTGCTGGGATGGCATCCCAGAAGTGAAGGAAAGCGTTCTTGTCTAGGCCGATGTCGACGAACATGGCTTTGAGGCCACCTTCGATGTTTTTCACGCGGCCTTTGAAGATGCCGCCGACAATGTTTTGGTCGCCTTCTCGCTCGACGGTGTATTCTTCGAGAACTCCGTCTTCGAGAAGTGCCACGCGGCGTTCGAGTTTTTCGACGTTGACGATGATGTTGTTGCCTCGTGATGGGTTTGGTTTGCCAATTCCGAGAAGTCTTTTGATGTGTTGGATCATAATGTTAGGATGAGTGAAGGGGTTAAATTTTGGAGATTTGTTAGGTAATGTTAGGGTTCAATGACAGGAATGGCCTTGGGTATGACAATTCCTTCTTCGTCCACCTCGGGGGTGATGGTTGGGGTGGGAGTGATGTTTGGAGAAAGGGTGGTTTTTCCCGAGGGGGTGACATCGCCGGCTTCGTCGCCCGTTTCGCCGGTGATTTCTTCCGTGGTGATTCTGGGGGGAGGGGTGATGCTTTGCATGTCGGGGATGACCTCTGCCTCGCCCGTTTCCACGGAAGCGATCATCTCTGCGGGGACGTCGATGGTTTTTTCGATGCGGTCGGTGTTGCCTAGGGCGGTGGCCAGCGGCTTGAGGGGGAGTTTGATGCCATTTTGATCCCGAGCGAAAAGGCCTCGATAGATGAGATTCACCAAGGGTCCGCATACGCCACCGCCAGATCCGCCATTTTGGACGAGGACGCAAACTGCGTATTTGGGGTTTTCGTATGGAGAAAAACTCATGACCCACGAGTTGTTTGATTTTTTTCCATTGTCAGTGGTTTGCGCGGTTCCGCTTTTCGATGCGGCTAAGATTCGAGCGCTTTTGACTTTGCCCGAAGTGCCGCCTTCTTCGTTGGTAGACATCCACATTCCACGCCGGATCAGTTCGATGTCGCTGGATTTGATACCGGCTTTCGTGAGGTCGACCTCGATTTTTGGCGTGTCGGCGATTAGGGTTTTGCCATCTTGTGAGGTCGCCTTTTTGACGATACGAGGTTTATAGTACTTTCCGCCATTTGCGAGGCAGGCGGCGACTGCGCAGATTTGCAAGGGTGAGGCGAGTGTGTCGCCTTGTCCGATTGAAAGAAAGGCATTGAGTACTGGGCTCATGACGAGAGTAGGGTTTGCGCTGCGCCAGGCGCTGCTTCCGGGCAAGGTCCCAGCATCCTCTTTGGGGAGTTCGATGCCAGTTTTCTTGCCGATGTTGACCAACTCGCATCCGTCAACCAAGGCTTTCCAGCCGATCGTGTTGGCCAGTTTGTTGAAGTAGGGGTTGCAGGAATGTTGGATGGCTTGGGAAAGATTTTGATTGCCGTGGTGGCCTTTGTGGAGGTTCCAAATCCAGCATCCCACGTTTTTATTTCCGTAGGTGACGAAGCCATCACACGAATACATGCGCGAGCCCATTCCGGCGAGTGCGCCAGCGATCGCGGTGGGGATTTTCATGGTTGATCCGGGCGTGAACTCTGAAATCGCACGGTTCGTGAAAGGGGCGAGTTGCTGGTTCGAGCGGTACACATCCCAACTTTTTTGCGAGATGCTGGGGATGAAATCGTTGGGATCGTAATCTGGTATTGATGCCATGGCGAGGACCTCACCGGTGTTGACATCCATGATGACGCCTGCGGCGCGTCCTGCGAGGCGCAAGGTGTTTTCTAGCAGGTATTGTGCATAGGCATCGATGGTGAGTTGCAGTTTGGCGCCGATACCGGGCTTGGTGTAGTCCGACGGACGGATGGTGCGGCCTTTTTCGTCGCGAACGATGCTCTTGCGGCCTTCCGGGCCACGGAGGATGTCATTCATGGTGGCCTCGACCCCGGCGATGCCTTTTTCATCGCCGACGTAGTGATCGAACTTGTGGGTTGTGCTATCTGGCACGTCGCCTTTGTCCCATTGTTTGAGGTAGCCTAACACATGGCAAGCAAGAGCGCCGTAGGGGTATTCCCGTTGTGGGCGAACGCTCAGATAGACTCCGGGGAGTTCGAGGTTGTGTTCTGCGAATTTCGAAAAGTCCGAGTAGTTTAAGTCGGAGCGGTAGCTGAATGGAATGAGGCCACCGTGGGTGAGGAAATGGGCGCGGAGATCGCCGGCCTTGTAGTTTTTGGCGAGGTCGAGTTTGCGGAGTCTGGCGATGACGCCCTCGTTGACGATTGCGACGATGTCTTTTTCGGTGCGTTGGCGTGGCAGGCCATTTTTTTGGGAGACCCGTTTTTGTGTTGGGTTTTCGAGGTGTTGTGAGAGGTAGGCTTGTCGGATCTCCTCAAGGTTGAGAGAGACTTCGTAGTTGAGTTTATTGCGGGCGAGGACGATGCCATTGCGGTCGGTGATTTCGCCGCGGATGCCGGGTTCTCGAATGGTTACGGTGTGATTTCCTGGGACTTGTTGGAGGAACTCCTCACGGCGCTCGATTTGATAATCATAGAGACGTGTCAACAATACTCCGAATCCTATCAGCACGAGGGCTGTTAGGAGGTAGATTCGGAAGCGAAAGCTGGGTTCCATGAGTTAGTAGATTTGGCGTCGTCTGCGGCCGGCATCTGGGTCGATCGAATGGTCGCAGGCTTTAGCGATGCGGAAGAGCAACCAGAATACGAGAGGCGAGAACAGCATGGTGAGCAGCGCGGTGAAGATCATTTGCATCATCGTCGAGGTCGACAGCGTGAAATCGCCGCGGATGAAGGTGATGATGGCATATTCTGCAGTTAGATAGAGAAGAATGGCGATGCCCGAGAGGAATGCAGAGAACTGCCATTTTCCTTGTTTGAAAAGAGGTTGGATTCCCTGCATGAGGAAGCCCATGGCGCCGAAGAGAATGATCGAGTAGCCGAAGCGCAGGGATTCCACTTGTTGGGTGTAGACCTCGGGGTCACCGCCATGAGGGCCAAGTGCGCAATGCGCATCCCAGAAGAAGCCGCCGATGAAGGCGAGCAAGAGCATGGTTGGTTGGCCAACGGTGACGGCGGTGCAGAGGAAAGTCAGTTGGACGAGTAGGATTCGTGAATGGTGAAACGAAGTGAATGCGGGGATGAACTGCTGTACCACGAACGCGGCGAGCAAGAGCAAGATGGTAGTGAATGAGTAACGGATCACGTAAGCGTTAGGGATCGGCAGAGAGTACGACAAATACCGTGCTGAGATCCGCGAAGTTCACCGATGGGCGGACGAGAGCTTCGGAATCCAGTGCGCCTTTTTCGACGGTATCAATGGTACCAAGTAAGATGTTAGGTTGGAAAATTCCTCCGCGTCCAGTGGTAAAGACGCGTTGGCCTTGGCGCAGTGACGCGTTTGCGGAGAGGAATCGTAGGCGAAGAAGTGGGTTGCCTTCGAATTGGCCGCGTTGACCGCTGAGGATGCCGACCTCTGGAGAGCCTTCGACCCTCGCGGAAACTTGGCATTTTTCATCGGTTAGAAGTAGGACCGATGCGCGATTTTGTTTTTGATAGATTCGGTCGATCTTGCCGACGAGGCCGTCGTTTGAGAGCACGGCGAGTTGGGTTCCGATTCCACGTTCTTCGCCTGCGTCGATGTCGACCGTTTGCCACCAAGTGGTGGGTTGGCGCCGGATGATTTGTGCTGGGACGACATCGAAGTGGGTTGTTTTTTTGTAATCGAGTGCGTGTCGGAGGCGTTCATTTTCGGTCTCCATTGCGCGGAAGCGAGACTCGAGGATGCGGAGTCGTCCGAGTTCGTTGCGCACCACTCCGAGTTCGACTTCGAGTTTGGTTGAGTGTTGGACTTCATCAAAGAACGCCCTTGCTTGAGTTTCCATTTTGGATCCTGATTTCAGGAATGGTGCCATCGCAGAAAAGTACATGTTTTGCACTTCGCGCACGGCGCGTTCGCTTTGGGTGAAAGTCCAGACCGTTCCCCCGAGGAAGAGCAGAAGGGCGATGAGATTGAGCGGCTTCATGGCCGGGTTGCCGATTAGCGTTCGGAATTGGCGACGCGTTCCAGAAGCGCAAATTCCTGAAGGGCCTTGCCTGTGCCTTCGGCCACGGCGCTGAGGGGGTCCTCGGCGATGTGGACGGGCAGTCCAGTTTCTTCGCGCAGCAAGCGGTCGAGTCCTTTGAGAAGGGCTCCTCCGCCTGCCAGCACGATTCCTCGGTCGACGAGGTCGGCGGCAAGTTCGGGTGGGCAGCGTTCGAGGGTGGTGCGGACGGCATCAACGATGGTGCTGAGTGGGTCCGCCATGGCTTCGCGGATTTCCTGAGAGGTGATGGTGATGGTTTTGGGGAGGCCTGCCACGAGGTCGCGGCCTTTGACCTCCATGGTCATTTCCTTGGGGAGCGGGGCGGCCGATCCGAGGCGGATTTTGATGTCTTCCGAAGTGCGTTCACCAATCATGAGATTGTAAGCGCGCTTCATGTATTGGATGATGGATTCGTCTAGTTCGTCTCCAGCGGTGCGAACGCTGCGGGCGTAAACGATTCCTGAGAGTGAGATGAGGGCGACTTCAGTTGTCCCGCCGCCGATGTCGACGATCATGTTTCCGGCGGCTTCTTGGACGGGCAGGCCGACGCCGATGGCTGCGGCCATGGGTTCCTCGATGAGGTAAACGGCACGTGCGCCTGCTTGTAGAGCTGACTCCCGAACGGCACGGCGTTCCACCTCGGTGATTCCGGAGGGGATCGCGATGAGTACGCGAGGGTTTGAGCGTCGGCCTTTGTTGACCTTGCGGATGAAGTGGCGGAGCATGGCCTCGGTGACCTCGAAGTCGGCGATCACCCCGTCTTTGAGAGGGCGGATCGCCACGATATTCCCGGGGGTTCTGCCGAGCATGCGTTTCGCATCGTCGCCAACCGCGAGCACCTCATTGGTGCCGGCTTTCACGGCGACCACGGAAGGCTCGCGGAGGACGATTCCGTGGTCTTTGACGTTGATCAGCGTGTTTGCGGTGCCGAGGTCGATGCCGATATCATTGGAAAATAAATTGCCAAAAAGCTTTTTGAACATGGAAGTCGTTTAAATTGAGAGAATGGTAGGAAAATAGGCGGGCCTTAGTGACGTAGAGTCGTGAGAGGCCGGTTTTTGAGGTGCTACAGATGATGCGACACCTGCGAAGTGTTGAAATGTCAACATTTCGTAACAGGAGGTCAAGCCAGAATCCATATCTTCCAGTGCAGCCACGGCCCTGAACGGTTGAGGAAATCGGCGAATGGAAGTGGGTGGCGGTGGCGATTTTGGGGGAACTTGGGAAATTCTAGTTCACGCTGGGGTGATTGGCGTTTCAGGAGGGCTGTGGCGTTTGAGGAATTCGTCGGCGAGATTTCCGTAGCCTTGAGCGCCGACGCCTGAGGGGTCGTGTTCGAAGATGGTTTTGCCATGGCTGGGGGCCTCGCCGATCCGGATGGTTCGTGGGATCACCGTTGAGTAGATTTGCTCCGGGAAAAATTGGGAAACTTCCTCGACGACTTGGCGTGAAAGTAGGGTGCGGCCATCGTACATGGTCATGACGATTCCTTCCAATTTGATCGTGGGGTTTGCGTCTGAGCCGCGGATTTGGTCGATCACATGGACGATTTTCGCCAGTCCCTCGAGTCCGAACCATTCGCATTGGAGCGGGATCAGGATTTCATCGGCAGCGGCGAGGGCAGACGTCATGAGAACGCCGAGTGAGGGGGGGGTGTCGAGGATGCAGTACTCAAATAGGTCGTTGGGCTTGAGTGCTTGGAGAATCGTGCGGAGGCGTGTGAGGTGGTCATCGCTGCGGGCCAGTTCGATTTCCACGCCGGCGAGATCCATTTCTGATGGGAGTAACGAGAGATTTTCGCGGCCTGTGGGTAAAATTTGTTGGGCGACCGTGGTTTCGCCAACCAACACCGGGTAGATGCTGCAGCCCTCGACGGTTTCGATGCCGAGGCCGCTGGTGCAGTTGGCTTGGGGGTCCAGGTCGACCAAGAGCACCCGTTGGCCCCGCAGCGCAAGGGCGGCGGAGAGGTTGAGAGCGGTGGTGGTTTTACCCACGCCGCCTTTTTGGTTGGCGATGGCGACGACTTTCATGCGGATCGTGTGAGAAATAGGAGAGTTGAGAGACACTCAGTCGAGAGCGGGCAACTGGCAACCAAAACCTCGGAATGATTTCGAATCGTGCTGGGTGATCGCCTCGGTGATGGTTGCTGGGACGAGTCGATTAGGTTTCTGACTCCTCGGCGAGCTTCGGCGGGATGAGGAATTTGAGGGTGCCGATGCGGGAGGGTGGGAGGATTTCGAGGCAGGCCAGGGAGCCTTTTTTCATGTGGATGCTGCCGCTGGTGCCGAGGCACCAGCCGATGAAACCGGAGAGATCTGGTTCGTGGCCGACGATGGTGACCCGCTTGAAATCTTGAAAAGCCGCAAGTTCTTTGAGGGCAGACTCAGGGTGCATTCCGGAAGCGAGCCAACCTTGGATCACAGCGCCGGGGATTCCTGCGGCCTCGCAAAATTCATCTGCCGTTTGCCTTGCGCGGATGAGTGGGCTGGTGAGCACGATTTCGGGCAGGAGTCCGGCGTTTCGCAGGAGTTTTCCGGCGCGGCGTGCTTGGTTGCGGCCTTTTTCCACCAGTGACCGCGAGAAATCGCCACTTGGGTGGGCCATTTCGGCCTTGCCGTGTCGGAGAAGGATGAGATCCATGAATGGAGCGACGCAGAATCTGTCAAATTCGAAGCGGAAGGCTTTGGGTTACATCGTCATTCCGCCATCCACTGCGATGACTTGGCCGGTGATGTAACGGGCGGCGGGGCTTGCGAGGAACGTGACGACCTCAGCGATGTCCTTGGTTTCTCCGAAGACGCCGAGGGGAATCTTCGCGACGACGGCTTCCTTGATTGCGTCTGAAAGTTCATCGGTCATGTCGGTGGTGATGAATCCTGGTGCCACGGCATTGCAAGTCACCTTGCGGCCGGCGAGTTCGCGAGCGACGGCTTTGGTGAAGCCGATCAGGCCGGCCTTGCTGGCGGAATAGTTCGCTTGGCCGGCGTTGCCGATGAGGCCGATCACTGACGCGATGTTGATGATGCGGGGGTCTTCGGCCTTCATCAGGACGCGCATGAACGCCTTGACCGTATTGAATGCGCCTTTGAGATTGGTATCGAGGACGGTGTCCCAGTCTTCCTCTTTCATTCGCATCAGCAGGCCGTCCCGGGTGATTCCGGCGTTGTTGACGAGGATGTTCACCGTTCCGAGATCCTCGCCGATGGTTTTCGCGAGTTCTTGCACTGCGGCGTGGTCGGCCACATCCACCGCGTAGGCGGTCGCAGAGCCGGGGAAAGCCGCGTTGATTTCATCGGCCGCTTTTCCGCAGCTTGATGCGCTGCGACTGACGACAGCGACCTTGGCACCTTGGGCGGCGAGAGAGCGGGCGATTTCCTGACCGATTCCGCGGCCACCTCCGGTGACGACGGCGACCTTGTTTATGAGTGATGACATGAAGTGAGCGTGTTGATGGGAAGGGATGCGTGTCAATTCTGGCGATGCCGGAAAGATCTTATGCGAATGGGATCTGGGGTGGTTTGGCGAATCGGTCGATGGACTAGCCCTTGATTTCTAACAGCATTTGAGGGTTGTTAGGGAATTTCTTGAGGAAGAACAGCAAGCGCTCCATCGCTTCTGCTGGACGGTGTCCGGATAGGCCGCGGCGGATCAGGTGAATTTTATGAAGCATGTGGTCAGGGAGGAGGATTTCCTCGCGGCGGGTGCCCGATTTAAAGATGTCGACTGCTGGATAGATGTAATTTTCCGCGATCTTGCGGTCGAGGACGAGTTCCATGTTTCCGGTGCCTTTGAATTCCATGTAGATTGCTTCATCGGCGCGGGAATTGGTTTGGATCAAGGCCGTGGCCAAGATCGTCAATGAGCCACCACCGCGGGTGTTGCGTGCGGCGGCGAAAAGGCGGCGTGGGACTTCGAGTGCGCCGATGGTGATGCCTCCGGAGCCGGTGCCACGGCCGCGTTGGTTCATGCCGGCGTTGTAGGCGCGGGCGAGGCGAGTGATGGAATCCATGATGAGGAATACATCTTTGCCAGCCTCCACGAGGCGTTTGGCGCGTTCGATGGCGAGCTCGGCGATGCGTGCGTGGTTGCGAGGTTGTTCGTCATTTGAGCTCGCGTAAATTTCTGCCCCTGGGAGAGCGCGGCGGAACTCGGTGACTTCTTCGGGACGTTCGTCGACGAGCACCACCATGAGATGGATTGCTTCATCGTATTTCTCGCGGATGGCTTCTGCCATGTGCAGGAGCAGGGTGGTTTTTCCGGAGCGAGGAGGCGAGACGATGAGACCTCGTTGGCCGCGGCCGACGGGAGCCATGATGTCCACGACTCGGGTGGTGAAACGTGATGGGGTCGTTTCAAAACTGATGCGACGGCTCGGGTTGATCGCTTTGAGTTCGTCAAAATGCGGGAGTTTGGCGGCTTGGTCTGGGGGTTGGTCGTTGACGAGTGTGACGTCTACCAGTTGAGGGCCGCGTGGGCCTTCTTGATGCGTGCCGTGGATCCACTGGCCGAGGCGGAGGTTGTATTTGCGGATCGTCTCAGGGG
>JAPJNB010000054.1 GCA_026461385.1 Akkermansiaceae bacterium | reverse complement strand
GTGAATTCGACCCGCAATGACCACACCACTCGATGGATGCGGCGAGGGCGCCCCATCCGACACGCGGGGGCGCGTGTGCTCCCCTGAGCCATCCGCTCACACCATCTGCACCCCAATTTCGGATTCTAGGATGATTGGGGAAACCAACCGTCCCACCCCAAAAAATCTCACCCCAAATCCCCGCGAATCAACAACGGCTCAGCTTTGCATGGCGCTCAGCCATCGTCCACGCCTGCTCGGGTACCATATCACGCCAATCGGCATCATCCTCCTGGATCATTCGGCAAACATCCCGCCCCGTGCATGCAGGGACTTCCTCATCTTCACACGGAATTGCCTGAATCTTGCCGTTTTCAAGGAAATGCCGATAAAGGTGGACACAATCGGCCGGCGCCAAAAAGCTTTCGGCCGTGACGACCTCGTTGGTCTTGCGGTTTTTCCATGGGAAAACATACAGGACCACGCCGTCCTTGAACAGCCGCCCGAACGACTCAAGCAAGCCACCCGCGAGGTTCTCCGACCACATCGGCTTAAACAACTCGTTCAGAAGGCCAATGCTCAAGATGATCCCAATCGGCTTCTTGGTGCAGCGGTGCAAAAATGCAGCAATCCGGTGAAACTCCGCACAACGAGAAAGCAAAACGGTCTTTCCAAGCGCTTGCAGGGCGTCCGCCCGATCCAAGAAATCCACGGGATCAACCGCCTGACCCCGCAGAAGATTGTGCATCGAAATCTCGCAAAGTTCGATGGCCGATGCCCGATCTTCCTCACTCAACGATTGATGGAAGGCATCACTGGTCCGTTCGAGCATGGTGAGATGCACGTTCATGACTGGATCAAAGCTTCCCCTCAGCAATAAAACCGGCTTGCGGTAAAGGGCCTCAGCGGGCTGAACCACCTCCCCATTCGGCAAAAACATCGTCGCATCCGTTAGACCACTTTCGACCAACTGCAACGCGCACAAGCGATTGTCGAAAAATCCATAGCCGTGGCCAGAGAACTTCAGCAGGTCGACCTCAACCCGCCCACCCGCCAGATTATCCAGCAAGGACTCCACAAATTTTTTTAAGTGCCCACGACAGTGAAATGCAGAATAAATCAAATTCACGCCCATGGTGCCCAGTGCCTCCATCTGGTCAATCGTCCGGGCATCTAACAATCGCACATGCAGCACGATGTCTGAAGGAGGATCTCCAGGCTTCATCTGAAAACGAATCCCTAACCAACCATGACACTCACCACTGTCTTTCCAGCCCCGAGCTCGCACGGTGTTACAGAACGAAAAAAATGTAGTCTCTTTCCCTCGCTTTGGCCCCAGACGATCTAACAAAATTTCATATTCATGATCGAGCATCGACCCAAGCCGGCCCTCAGAAACGTAGCGCTCCGTCGTACCATAGATGGCATCGCTCATGGTCATGTCGTAGGCAGAGATCGTCTTCGCCACAAGACCCGCACTGCCAGACGCTCTAAAGAAACAATTGGCGGTCTCTTGCCCCGCTCCGATCTCCGCAAATGTCCCATAAACCGCTGGATCCAAGTTCAGCTCCAACGCCTTGTCATAGGTCGTCGGTGTCATGGCGTTTTAACATTCTCAATCCAGCCATCCTTAACGAACCTCTCGATTTCCACCTGATTGCTCGATTCCGCATTTTGAGGAAATTTCAATGCCAACATCACACACCGCGACTTCATATCCGGCGAAAAATAAAGCAACTGGCTGACGACCGTCTCCTTCCCAGCGTATGCAAAAACCGATTGCTCATTCCCTATTGACTCTGCCCGATAGGACTGCCACTTGGACTCATCACTGAAGGCATGATTGTAATAATCCACCGGATACAGCGTGACGCGGAACACTCGACTCGTCGTCGGCTTGGATGCTAAAAATTCATCCCATGGCATTTCTGACCAACCGACCCAGCTTTCCCAATCGATCTTGAAGCCATCGGGCTCCTTGACCAGTGAGAGACCCTTCTCTTCCAGCTCAAGAGTCAAGACTGCCACCCCAACAGCATTCCCATCGATGGAAAGCCCCACATCATCGCGAATTTTTGACAATCCTTGCGCAACGACCTTTCCGTCTCGGTAGAACCCACGCATCCGCGCCTCCGCGACGCTGGGATTACGCACAAGCGGCAGAAGCGCCTCGACCGAGTTGGCGGCCATGAACTTCTCCACGAGCGGCTGAATCTCTGCGAGCAAACTGGATGGAGAACGTTCTTCGAGTGGAAGGTCGGCTTGACGGATGACAGGAACCACTGGCGGTATCACGACTCGAGCCACCTGTTTTTCCATATCGCCACCCTGATGAACCCCGAGGTTGGTGAAAAAAAACACTCCCACGATCACTGCCGCTAAAACCAGCGCCCCAGAGATCAATAGCACACGAAACCCCGTGCGACCACCGCGCTGATGCCCGCCCCCATCTCCCCACCCGTTGGGATCGTGCCGCAATTTCCTCCGTCTGCGGGGACTTGGTGGCGTTGGCTGCTCTCCAACCGATGGTTCTTGAGTGGCGGCGACCAAAGGTGGAGTCACATCCCCCTCCGTTGGAATGCGTAGCAAGCACCGGCAACCCGGACAGGTAACCCCCTCCCCTTCGTGTCGTGCTTCCGCCCGAAAAACACAGCGACAGCTGGGGCACACAAAAGCCTTCCAGCGTCGCCCAACTTCTTTCATCTCTGACACGATAATATGTTGAGCTAAAACCGCCACATTCTGCAAGCGCTTTGGCACCTATCGTCCCAAGCTTAGGGGAAACAGAAATTCAAGCGGCGGCGAGAGAATTAGATTTCATGCACCGGCAGATTGGCGACCTCTTCACGAACCTTCTCAGCAAGGGCGGTCGACAAATAGCGTTCCGTGGAGGAACAACCAATCGTCACAATGCGCTTGCCCTGAAATTCTGGACGCTTGGCAATCTGCATCGCCGCCCAAATGTTCGCACCGGTCGAGATCCCTGCAGGCAAGCCTTCGAGCTGCGCGACCGCTTGCGCGGTTGCAATCGCATCTTCGTTGGTGACCAAGATCACCTCATCGATCACCTCAACATTGAGATTTTTAGGAATGAACCCTGCTCCAATCCCCTGGATCATGTGAGGACCCGGCTGACCGCCCGAAATCACAGGGCTCGCGGCAGGCTCCACCGCGAACACCTTGGTCGCTCCACGAGATTTCAACACCTCGCCCACCCCCGTCAGCGTACCACCCGTACCCACTCCAGAAACAAACGCGTCCACTTGACCATCCGTATCACGCCAAATTTCCTCCGCGGTGGTCTCGCGGTGGACTTGTGGATTTGCTGGATTGTCGAACTGGCCCGGGCCAAATGACCCTTCACCATGCTCTTCTAGCAACTTCTTGGCCATGGCGATCGCGCCACCCATCCCGCGAGCTCGCGGTGTCAAAACAATTTCAGCTCCCAGCAAACGCAAGAGCACTCGACGCTCAATCGACATGCTCTCCGGCATGGTCAAAATGCAGCGATACCCTTTGGAACGAGCAATGAACGCAAGAGCGATCCCTGTATTTCCCGAGGTTGGCTCGATGATGAGTCCACCCGGCTTCAGGAAGCCATCCCGCTCGGCGGCTTCAATCATCGCCTTTCCGATCCGATCCTTCACACTGAAGAGCGGATTAAAAAATTCAGCCTTCACACAAACCTCGGCACCAAGCCCAGCAGTGATGTGATTGAGGCGGATCAATGGGGTGTTGCCAACGGTGGCAACCATGTTTTCGGCGATGTTCATAGGGTGTAGGAATCCAGTGGTTCGCCACAATCTGGCAATATCTAAGCCTCAGAGTCAAGACACGGATCAACGAGATAAGAGCCTGAGCAAAATCAGCCCAAAGGTCGTGGTCTGATCTACCCCGCTACCACCAACAGCTTTCCCCTTATTCCCTACCCGGCCGGCCGACACCCTGCTTCGCCTACGGTCTAACATCTCGCTCGAGATCGATGTGAAAAACGCGATCGGTGATCTAATATAGATTCCAATGAGGACGGCGAAAAATCGCATCATCGAGCGTCGAATTCAGGGATCATTCAACCAACAACGAACCCGCACTTTAGACTCAATTCATCGTACCGATCCGCACCATGAATGCAAAAAAGGAGAAATCCATATCAGTGGGTTCTGCTATGAAAATCTCCTTGATCCCCCCCACCTGACGCATCAGAATTTTTTGCCTTTTCAAACTAAAAGCTTCACCCCTTCCTCCATGAAAACCACCGGTATCCGTCTCTTTTCGTCGATCTTCATTTTGGTTGGAGGATCGATTATCTTTTTTGGACTTAAAACCCTAAAAACTGCCAGCGATAGCACCCAATGGCCAACGGTGGAGGGAACGGTGACCTCGTCGTCCGTGATTTCAAAAAGCGGGGATAACGGGGGCGTCACCTACAAGGGCGAAGTGCTCTATGAATATCACGCAGGTGGGCAGACTCAGCTGTCAAACAAAGTCGCCTATGGCGGCTACGGATCCAGTGATCCCTCAAACGCACAAAACGCGGTGAACCACTATCCAAAAGGCAAAAGGGTGACGGTGCACTATTCCCCCAATGATCCAACCAAAGCGGTGCTAGAACCCGGAATCAGCACCAAAACGTTTTTCCTGCCGGGGTTTGGCTCGGTGTTTTTCTTGGCTGGCTGCGCGATTTTCTACTTCGCACCAAAAATGAACCAACGACAAGCTACCCCAGAGATGCCCAACGCAACGACCCCTGATCCAAAAATTGGTTAGAACTTCGATTAGCGCTCCACACCGCAACCCGGCGAAGCCTCACTTGCCCGTCAAGGCATGGAAGGCAGCGGCCGCCATCTCTCTCGCGCCTTCCGTACTCGGATGCACCCGATCCGGGAGAAGCTGCGGCTTGCTTTCGAGCGCGGCATGCATGTCGATCACGCCCAGTTTGAGATCTCTCGCCAAGGCGTCAATTCTTGGAATCTCCAGCTGAATTGCCGCTTCGTTGATCCCATACTTGCCGGGTTCAGGCACTGGGCATGGCCGACAAACAAAGACGCGGGGCTTACTCTCCAGCGCGAGAAACGATTTCACCAACTCGGTGTAATCCGCCACAAACTCCGCCTCAAATTTCCAGTTCTGCGACTTGGTATCATTGGTACCTAACATGATAATCACCACCGCAGGCTTGAACTTGAGGGCATTCTGATAGGTCGATTCGATCCAGTACGGATGATCGCCTTTTTTCAAAAGCGTGCGACCGCTCACCCCGAAATTTCCAACCTCCCAAGCGCTTCCAAGCATCTCTTGAAGTTGCGACGGATAGGATTTTCCCTTCTCCGCTCCGGACCCTTGAGTGATGCTGTCACCGACGCAGGCGACCCGAACCACCGCTGGAGCGACCACCGCGCTTACCTCAGCCCCAAACACGCTAGCCCCACCAAGGCACCAAATTACCAAAATCTGCGGGACGCAACGGAAACGTAGGTTCATCCGCAGATTCAAATCAATCCGCCGATGGGGGTAAATGCGAAAGTTCGCCCAGCTCCTCAAATCTGGAAATCTGGGGTGCCCGAGTCGAGGTGGAGACCACACTCGAATTTCTCCCCATTGAAGCGTGTCCCCTCGACATCCCCATCTTCCACCGGCCGCGTGCTGTGCCAGTCACCCATGGTCACATAGCCCTTCGACGCCAGTGGATGACGCGGCAAATCATGCTGATGAAAATATAGCTCCACCTGGGCATCCGCCCAATCCAGAATAGGGTACGCCTTGAGTGTCTTCTTCTGCTGCTCGACCAGTGGGCGATCCACCCGCGTTTTCGACTGCGAACGCCGCAGGCCACTGAGCCAAACATCGCCTCCCGTCTCACGAAGCGCGCGGTTCATCGGCTCAATCTTGGTGATGAGGCCATAACGATCCGCACCCTCTCTGCCATTCTCCCAGAGATTTCCCCAAAGCGCTTGAATCCTCGCTGCCGAAATCGCCGGTTGATAGACCCTAAGATCGAGGTTTAGCTTAGAACAAAGTTGTTCCATGTACTGATAGGTCTCGGGAAATAGGAAACCGGTATCGATGAACACCACGGGAACCTTTGGTGCATTTTCGTGAATCAAGTGAAGCATCACCGCCGCTTGCAGGCCGAAACTCGTGGATGCTACCAAGCGGTCGCCAAACTGCTCGTAAAGCAAGCGCAGCCGCTCACCCGCACGCAGTGGCAACAGCGCGGCCGAAAGACCATCTGGACCAGCGTCCACAACAGGCTTCATGGCAGACTTAAGCTCGGGGGCAGACATATTAGAAATCGAATCGATTCGAATTAAGCCTTGGCGAGCGCCTCAGGCTTGATGTTCTTGTGGAAGTCTGGCCCTTGGATGGTCGCGACGACGTAGCCTTGGCGAATGCAAAAATCACCGAACCGCTCACCCTCCTCACGCTCCGTGGCATACCGGGTGAAAATCGGGGATAGCAACGCCTTGATCTCGTCCGCTTGGACATTTTCCCGATACAGCTTCGACAAGCGCTGCCCCGCAAATCCGCCACCCAAATAGACGTTGTAAGCAGACGGGCCACGACCGACAAAGCCGATCTCAGCGATGAATGGGCGGGCGCATCCGTTAGGGCAACCCGTCATGCGAATGGTGATCGCATCGTGACGCAGGCCGTTTTCCTCCAGCGATTCCTCCAATTCGGTGATCAAACTTGGCAAGTAGCGCTCCGCTTCTGCCAGCGAAAGACCGCAGGTCGGCAACGCAACGCAGGCCATCGAGTTGAGCCGAAGCGCACTCTTGTGGTGGCTATCCTTGATCCCATACTCCGCGAGAAGTTTCTCAATCGCCGCACGCTTTCCCGGAGAAACATTGGCAATCATCAAGTTCTGATTGGCCGTAAGCCGGAAGTCGCCATCGTGAATCTTAGCAATCTCACGAAGCCCCGTACGGAGCGGATAGCTCGGAGTGTCGAGCACTCGACCACCGGCAATGTAAACCGTAAGATGAGAATTGCCATTGGCATCCTCCACCCACCCGTAGCGATCGCCATTGTCCTCAAACACAAACTTGCGCACCGGACCCAAGTCGTAACCTAGGTATTCATTCAACTTCGCCAAAATCCAATCGGGCCCGCGATCATCCACGGTGTACTTGAAACGCGAATGCTTGCGGTCGGTCCGGTCACCAAAATCACGCTGAACGAGCACCACTTTTTCCGCCACATCCACCACTTGCTCGGGCGTGCAGAAGCCGATGACATCGGCAATCCGCGGATACGTCGCATCGTTGCCATGGGTCGATCCCATCCCACCACCGACGGCCACATTGTAGCCCACCAAGGCTCCGTCTTCGACGACCGCAATGAATGAAAGGCAGTTGGCATAAATGTCGACATCGTTGGACGGCGGAACGGCCACGGTGATCTTAAACTTCCGAGGCAGATAGGTTTTACCGTAAATTGGCTCGACCTCTTCTTCGGTGGATTCGATCTTCTCACCATCTAACCAAATTTCATGATAGGCCCGTGTCTGCGGTGTAAGATGCGTGGAAATTTCTTGGGCGGCCTTGAGCGCCTGCGCATGGATTTCCGAAAGGTAGGGATTCGGATTGCACATGACATTGCGGTTCACATCACCGCACGCGGCGATGGTGTCCATGGCGGTTTGATTGATCTCAGCGATGGTGCGCTTGAGATTGGTCTTGATGATGCCATGGAACTGGAACGCTTGCCGCGTGGTCAGCTTGATCGTGCCATTCGCAAACTGCGTGGCCATGCGGTCGGTCTCTAACCACTGGTGGGGTGTCGCCACACCGCCGGGCACTCGGATGCGAATCATGAACGAATACGCCTTTTCCAGCTTGTGCTTGCGGCGGTTCGCGCGCAGGTCACGGTCATCCTGCTGATAGGTCCCGTGAAACTTCAGAAGTTGCTGGTCGTCCTCGCCCATCGAGCCTGTCGAGAGATCGACAAGCCCCTCGGCAATCGTCCCACGAAGGTAGTTGCTATCGATCTTGATGTATTCGTTCGCGGAGAGTTTTTTTTCACTCATGATGATGGAAGTTTAAAGTTAGAAAAAGGTTCAGTAAACGTCGCGTTGATAGCGTTTGGTTTTCTTGAGGTTCTCGACATAAGCCTCGGCGGCTTCGTGAGTGAGGCCAGCTTGAGTCTGTACCACGGTGACTAACGCCTCGTGCACATCGCTCGCCATGCGGTTGGCATCGCCACAGACGTAGAAATGCGCACCGGCCTCAAGCCACTGATAGAGCTCCTGAGCCTGTTGGATCATCCGGTCTTGGACATAGACTTTCTCCGGCTGGTCACGAGAAAAGGCCACGTCCAGTTTGGTAAGGACACCTTCCTTGAGTTGCTCCTGCCATTCGAGCTGATAGAGGAAATCATAAGTGTAATGCTGATCACCAAAGAACAACCAGTTTTTGCCAGAAGCACCCGACGCGGCACGGTGTTCGACAAAGGCACGGAACGGAGCCACCCCCGTTCCCGGTCCTACCATGATGATGGAAGTGGCTGGATCGGCAGGAAGTCTAAAGTTTTTGTTAGGCTGAACGAACAATAAAACCGTATCGCCCGACTTGATCAAATCTGCTAGAAAAGTCGAACACACACCTTTGCGCTTGCGACCATGGGTCTCGTAACGCACGGCAGCCACCGTGAGATGAACTTCGTCTGGGTGCGCTAACAGGCTCGAAGCGATCGAATAAAGCCGTGGCGGAAGCTTCCGGAAAATCCCGACAAGCGCGGCGGCCGACAATCCCTTTGGCGCAAATTCTAACAGAGCATCGATGATCTCCCGGCCATGATTGAATTCCTTCAAGCGCTCCTTCGCATCGTCGCCAAGCAACTCACGCAACGCGGCAGAATCGCAGGCATCCGCGAGCTTGGTGAGCACCGCACGCGAAAGCGCCGTGATGTCGTAATCCTCGCGCAAGGCATCGGCCAAAAGTTTGATTTCCCCACCCTTCAACTCGACCTCTTCGGTTCCGGTCAATTTGGCTGCCGCAAGGATCGCCTTGATGGTGTCGGGCGCATTGACGGGTACCACAGCGAGTGCATCGCCCGGCTCGTAGGAAAGCCCCGACGACGCGAGAGAAAATTCAAGGTGCAAGGTTTCTTTGGATGACCCCTCCCCATTCAGCAACACCGACTCAAGCACCTCGGATGGGAACGGATTCTTTTTGCCATACTCGACCGCTGACGAGGAAAATCCGGCCACTGCGACCTCAGCGACTGGCACCGCAGACGTTGGCGCAAGCGCCGCAAGCGATCCCTCCAACCAGGTGGCAAATGCGTCTTCGTAGTCGACATCACAATCCTGACGGGCAAAAATCCGCGACGCGCCCAACCCTTCGAGGCGAGCATCGAAGTCTTTTCCCACTTGGCAGAATTTCTCGTACGCGGTGTCGCCCAAGCCACACACCGAGTAGCTGACCTTGGCCAGCGAGACATCGGCACTCATGAATTCTTTGTAAAATGAAATGGCAGTCTCTGGCGGCTCACCATCCCCCCAAGTCGAGACAATGACCAGCAGGCTCGGCGATTTCGCCAACTCCGCCGGGGAAAATTCGGACATGTTCCTCATGTTCGCCTGGAATCCCCGCTTCTTGGCGGCCTTGACGGCGCGGTCGGCAAGCACCTCAGAATTCCCCGACTCGGTGCCGTACAACACCGTCAATTTCCCAGCGGAAACCGGCGCAGCTACCGGAGCGACGCTGCCCGATGCAGCAAGAAAACCGCTCAACCACCCGCGCTGAACGGGATTAAGGCCAGCAATGAGGGAATCCAACGCGAGGCGCTGGTCAGTGGTGAATGGGGCGTGCTCTGGAAGCATAATCCTTAGTTAATTGCCTTGTTTTATGAGGTTTCAACAAAAAAATGCACCGGAACGTCGAAATTGGCAATCATTTTCTGCCAAGAATCTGGCATTTCCACGACCCAAGGCCCCCCACCCTGCGACGATCACACCCCCAATCCCAGCCCTCAGCCCTGCCAATTCCAATGCATGACCACCTCGATGTCGGGGTGGATGCTATGGTGCACCGGACAGCCCCGCGCGGCGCTTTCGAGCAACTTGCGGTCCGGGTGCTCGGCGGCCAGGGGAATGAAAAGATCCAACTCGAGCCGCTTGATGCGCCGCGGTTGATCGTCCGACATGATTTTTCGGACGTTGATTTTCATTCCTTCCAATTCGATTTCTTTGCGCTTTGCCACGATTCCAATGACGGTGGCCATGCAGGAACCCAGCGCGGTCGCCACGAGATCGGTCGGCGAAAATGCCTCGCCCCGACCGTTGTTGTCGACAGGGGCGTCGGTTAGAAGGTCGTTTCCCGAAGGGGTGTGGATCGCTCGGCAACGGAGGTCGCCTTCGTAGGAGAGTTGAATTTCAACCATGACGTTTTTTTGATGAAAATGAGAAAATCGGACGGACGCTTATCGATCAACTTTCTGAGGCACTTTGGCAAGCACGACTCGAAATCCATACATGACATCGCGAAACGTCGGCGGCACCGCATTCCGAGCACCCGAATATAAATTCTCCTCCTGGTAGGAATTCCAGCCCCCACCCCGCAGCACCCCCATGGCATTGGCGGCGGTCAAGGAATAGTCGTCATCCACCCCCTCCTGAGCATTTCCACTCAAGTCATAGACGCCGAGGCCATTCGGCGAAAATGAACCCACCCGCGAGGTGAACCCAAACCCATCATCGACCCCCTGGATCGTCCGATCCGCCAAAAAAACCGCATCATGCTTGGCACTCTCGTCGGCGAAGTTGCCTACGTTCGGGGGCGGTGGCCAATCGGTTCCCCACGGGAAGATCCGCTCCTTACGCGCATCCCTCCACCCAGGACTCACCCCTTCCCCCTCCTGCACGCCCACCATCATGCTCCATTCCAAGTCCGTGGGCAGACGGTACTCGTGAGTCTGCGCGATCCGCTCGTCTTTCCTCTCGCGGTCGGTGAGCCACCTGCAAAACGCCTGCGCATCATCCCGCGAGACATTGACCACCGGATGATCCGCTCCTTGTGAAAAATACGGGGCAGGGGCACGCGTGACCGCCGTATCCGCCGCGTAAAGTTCGTAGTCGCCCACCCGAGTCTCCCAGATGGAAACCATCAAATCCTGCCCCAGCGGCGCGAATTTCATGCCTTCACCATTCTCCCATGGCTTGCCGAAAACCACCCCAAGACTCCGCTCAAGCGTGACCACCCGCGACAGCCGCTCGCCCTTCCCCACCTGAATGTTGATCGTCTCAGGCCGATACCCCTCACGCACCAAATAGAATTGCCAATCCCCAGGCTTGATCTTGGAAATCACCAAGGAATCCCGCGTGGAACCGACCGAAACCTGATTACTCGGATCGGACTCGGGATTCATGTACACCTCAACCCCTGAGGGATGAGTGGTTAGATTTACCTCGCCGAAATCAATCGGCTGCACGACCACTCGCAGCGGTTTGAAATCATCACCCTCGCCACCTTGCCCCAGCTTCGCGATCGCCGCCGGAGTCATCCGCAGCGCGATGACTTCCTGATCATCTGTTAGAAAGCCCGCCTTGAACGCACGCTTCCGAAACCAGTCACAAAACGCCCGAGCTGCTCCACTCGAACAGAGGACCACGGATTCAGTCTTCCCGTTTTCTAACACATCGACAAATTTGGAGTCATCGTCACTCACCTCGACCGAATCAATGAACTGTGCCCAGACTTCATGGCTGACCAAGGACACCCCCACATGGGTATCGTCCACGGGCTGATAGAGATTTCCAAGGTGATCATTCCATGGCTCACCCACCTGCGGCGGCGAAAAATTCTCCAAGCTGGCTAACAACAAGGTGGGTTCGGCACCGATGTTCTTCGGCACCTTGCCCTGCAGGGTGAATGGCCGATACCCACTCTTCTTGAGCTTGAAAAAATAATCATCGCCCACGTTCACTTGGATCAATCCGGTGTTAGTGGTTCCAATCCATTTCCCCGCAGCATCCATGACCTCGGCTCCTTCCGGGGCACTGATGACTCGCAACATGCCCACCTGCGCGGGCGCCACGGCAGGTGCAGAATCGACTTGCTGCGCGACCGCAGGCCCCCGCACCTTGACCCATGCGCCCCAACCGGCGATCCCCGTTAGAATGAGAAAGGCGATCCAGCGAGTCGATCGCTTGAGGCGCCGACGTTGCCCCTTTTGCACCCGACGAAGCGCATCGGCCAACTCGGCCGCAGTCGAGATCACGCGCTTGGAAACCCGAGGCTCGCAGATGTCACAAATGATGCGATTCAACTCAAGCCAGCGCTTGCCCGCCGATCCAGTCGGCATGACGTCCGGCAACTCCGGGAACGACAAGCGATCCTTGCCGGTCGCGATTTCGTACAAAACCTTGCCCAAGCTGTACACGTCGGCCTGCGCCGAACCCGGCCCCTCAGGCGGCACAAATCCCTCGGTCCCCACGAAGGTGCGCTGGCCCCTCGCCGCGACGAGACCGATGTCCGCCAGCTTGGCCTTGCCATGGACGAAGATCACATTCGACGGCTTGACGTCACGATGCGCTAGACCCCGCTCGTGCAAGTGGTCGAGCGCCTCGGCCAAGCGCAATCCGACGTCGATGCACTCGTCGGTGTCCCACTTCACCCACTCGCCCTGGGCATTGTCGGCACGGAGGGTCCGCGGCTGGTACTCCACGGGATTGATTTCCTGGCCGGTGGTGAGGTCATCACCCAGCTCCATCACATAGTAGTAAAACGAAACTCCATCGGCGCTGCGACCCACGTGAAGGATGTTCACCAGCGCCGGGTGATTCCGCGAGACGGGCTCAAATTTCAAAATCCCCTCGAACTCCCGCTCAAACCCACGGGTGTCTTCAAAATCCTCTCGCCACACGACCTTGACCGCACGCAAGGCACCCGTCACCCCACGCGCCAACCACACCTCACCGTAGGCTCCGCCACCGATTTTGCGCAAAACCTCGTGATCCGGAACGATCGGGTCGGGACGAATCTTAGCTGCCATCGCCGTCTTCTTCGAGTTTGGCGAGCTCACGCTTGAGGATGCTCCCCACGCGGTGCTTGGCCAGATAGACCTGGGCCATGCTCACCTGAAGTTGCTCCTGAACCCGCTTGGCGTCCCACTGCTTGATCACGTAGCTGTCGAAAATTTGATACTGCTTGGGCGAGACCTGGGCCTTGACCCGAGTCAATGCGGCATCGGCGATGTTCTTTTTCCACTCGACGTCCCACAGCCTGGACAAGACCTCACCATTCGGGTCCTCCACCCGGTCAATCACCGCAGTCTTACGCCCATCTTCCCAATCCGTAGCGATCATCGCGGTGTCTTTCTTGCGCTTGCGGAACTGATCATTGATCCGCCACCGCGTCATGTTCATCAACCACGTCTTGAACGAGCCCTGCGCGGGATCATAGAGGTTCTTCTTGCTCTGCTTGGCGATGGATAAAATGGTCTCTTGCACGCAGTCAAATGCCTCGTCTTGGCGCAACCCCGCCTTGATCGCAACCGCAAAAATCAGCCGCCAATACGTTTGGTAAAATTCGTCCCAAGTCCGCTGATCCTCCCAATTCTCGAGCTTCGCGATCAGGCTCTTGCGGGTCTTGGCATACGCCTGGACCAGCACCGCGTCCTGCTCGCTCAATTTCTCATTCGCATTTTCAAGCATCGCAAGAGATCTTGCACATTCGCCCCCTCATGTCTTCCCCAGATTGCGTTTTTTTTAATCTCAGAGGGCATCGTGCCATTTCGGCACGGGCTTGGCCCATTTTCTCCACCATCCTGGCAAATTGCTCCGTCATCGCAGCAAATTGCTCCACCATCGCGCCAAATTGCTCCGTCATCGCGCCAATTT
>JAPJNB010000053.1 GCA_026461385.1 Akkermansiaceae bacterium | reverse complement strand
TATTTTGCCAAACAGGGTTATGCCACGGTGGACATCAACTGGGGTGGCCGCGAGATGGTCGAGGGGATCACGGAGAACACGGACTGGGGGAATGTTGATCCAAGCCAAGGACCGCAATTCTATCCGAAGGCGTTTCGAGCCGGGAAAAATAATTTCCTGCCGGACGAGCACACGATTGATTCGGTGGTTAGTCCGCGGAATGGAAACATGTTCTTGCTGACCTATGCCGCACGCCGGGCGATCACCTTTCTTGAACAACAACCGGAGGTCGATCCCGAGAAGATCGGATTCACTGGGTACTCGATGGGTGGCAACATTACCTCGTATGTCGCCATCGATTCGAGGCTGAAAGCGGTGGTGCCCATGGTCGGTGGGACGGGCTTCATCACGAGCGATTTCCCGGGAATCCCCGACCGGAACAAAGCAGCCGCCTATCGCGGTCACGTCGATTTGTTCGCCAACACCATGGAATCGCAGTCCTACTATCCGCATGTCAAAGTCCCCGTGCTTGTGCTAACGGCATCGGACGACTTTCACGGGATTGTTGACCGCGCTTACACGTGTATGGACTTACTGCCACATAAAGACTGGCGGGTCAGCTTGAAGATGCATTTCAGCCACAATCTCGGGGCGGAGCAGTGGATCATGATCAATCAATGGTTCGACAAATACCTCAAGGGCGAGCCCCTCAACATCCCGCGGACCGCCGAGTCGAGCCTCGCTCTAAAGACGGAGACACAAACCGCCGTGTTCACCGTGAAGCCTGATCAGCCCGGTCAACTCAAGGACCTCGACATCTACTACAGCTATGACCCGAACCCGCAGTCACGCTTTTGGAAGCTCGCGACCAACGTGCAACACGAGGGCGATAGCTGGTCCGCGATCCTGCCGGTGCATTCCGGTCTGCCTCTATTTGTCTTTGCCAACTGCACCTATCCGCTCGGCACCGAACGGGAATCCTTCGATGGCAGAACTTCCACCTATACCATCACCTCCAGGGAGCAGGTTCATCTGCCCACCGAGTGGAAAGTGGAAAACGTGAAGACCCTGGCCACCAGCGATGAATTCCTGCCATCTTTTGAGCGTGGCTGGGGCGATTCGCCCAAAGGCGGACTCACGACCTACAAGTTCCGCGACCCCGAGATGAGACTCCCCGGCACAGACCGCGCACTGGGTCTCACTCTGAACGGCGTCACCGATAGCTATGGCGTGCGATTCCGCATAACGAAGAACCACTACCTTACAGACGTCAAAGCACCGCCGCAGGATTACGTGGCAAGCGTCCTCATCAAACCGGATGACACCAAGGTCGTCGTTGGCCTTGCTGATTTCATTGATTCCAAGAAGCAAACCATGCCCGACTGGAGCAACGTCTCCACCCTCACACTGGAATTCATTCAAAAAGGAAAGTCGATACCCCTGAAGGGTAATCCCATGCTCCAGTCACTTGAGTGGACGGCTGGGAAGGCGGAGAAATAGCATGATCATGGGGGGCGCCCCGGGGGACGGACACTTTTTCCCTCTCTTTTCAAACCACAGGCCGTAAACAAAAATAAAGCCCCTGCAGGAACTGCCGGAACGCAGTAGTTAGAGTAATTTCGTCCGTGGATTTGGCGGACAGCGTGGCGCTGGAAGAATTTATAGACGGAACGAAGCACGACTCCGCCTTGGAGTGACCAAAGGGCTCTTATCGGTACAGCTTGGGACGCAATTGAGGGTTAGCAGGAAGAAATGGCCATGTGCGTTGGCACCTTCTGTCTGAAGCGTGGTATTTCGAGGGATCTGATCAACAGTATTGAAGGCGGCTAAGACATTCTCAGTGTCT
The DNA here is from genome assembly GCA_026461385.1 of Akkermansiaceae bacterium. Lineage (GTDB taxonomy): Bacteria > Verrucomicrobiota > Verrucomicrobiia > Verrucomicrobiales > Akkermansiaceae > Luteolibacter. The sequence continues at coordinate 2,034 of JAPJNB010000053.1, read as the reverse complement.
ATGTGCACGCTCGGTTCGCCCGGACGCTTGAAAAATGCTGATTTTGTGGCCAAGAAACTCTGCAGCTGCGGGTCTGTCTTGTGTGACACCCTTAGGACATGTTCCAAATACGGAACGGCGGCGTTCCAAAAGCGCGGCGGGCGCCAGCATTGAGGCGCCGGCTCTTGATCGTGGACTGGCCGTTTTGGAGGCGCTGGACGCCAGGCCGGAAGGGATGAATTTGTCGGAACTCAGCCGGGTCATTGGCAGTCCGAAGAATTCTACGTCACGCTTCATGCAGACGTTAATCGCGCGAGGTTACCTCACGCGGGACGAAACCACACAGCGCTTCCGCCTTACGGGAAAGCTGCTGCGACTGGGGCAGCCGCAGGCGGCGGATATGAGCTTGGTGGAGTGCTCGCTGGATGTGATGCGGCTGTTGCGCGATACGGTGGGGGAGACGGTGCAGCTTGGAATTCCGATCGGGGACGAGGGCGTTATCATTGAGAAGATCGAGAGCACGCAGGCGGTGCGGATCGGTGTGAATATCGGGTTACGCTTTCCTATGCACAACAATGCTCCTGGGAAGGTGCTGCTGGCGTTTCGTGATTCAAAGGAGCGCGAGTGCACGCTCGATCGGATTAGACTGGAGAAATCCACGGAACGCACGATTACGGACAAGGCGACGCTGCGTGCGGAATGTGAGCGCGTGGTGACACAAGGCTATGCGACCGACTGGGGCGAGGCGGATGAAGGCATTCATTGCGTGGCGGCTCCCATTCGGGACAGGCTCAATTTTCTGGTGTCGACGCTCTGGGTTTCTGGCATTGCGGGGCGGATGCCGAAAAGCGTGTTTGCGTCCGTGGCGGACGAGGTGATGAAAGCGGCGGGGGAGATCGAACGGAGGCTGCGCGTATGAAGCGAACTCTGACCCTAGCAGTCCTCTTTATTGCATCGCTGGCGCACGCGGATGAGTTTTTCACTTCCAAGGTCGAGCCGTTGCTGAAGCAGCGCTGCTACGAGTGCCATTCGCACGAGAAGAAGATGAAGGGGGGGTTGACGCTCGATTCCAAGTCCGGCTGGGAGGAAGGTGGCGATTCGGGGCCGGCTATTGTCGTGGGAAAGCCGGAGGAGAGTCTTCTCTTAAAAATGGTGCGCTGGTCGGATGAGGACCATCAGATGCCGCCGAAGGAGAAGCTGCCGCCGGCGGAAATCGCGCTATTGGAGGAATGGGTAAAGCGTGGAGCATCCGATCCGCGAGTGCTTGTAAAGACTCGGCCAAATGCCACGGACTGGTGGTCACTGAAGCCGCTGGTGAAACCTGTGCTTCCAGTCATCGCGGGCGCGACCGTCGAGCATCCGGTGGATTGCTTCATTCAGGCGAGGCTCGCGGAGAGGAAGTTGACAGCTTCGCCGGAAGCGGATCGTCGCACGCTGATTCGGCGAGTGTATTTCGACCTGCACGGATTGCCTCCTTCGCCAGCCGAGGTGGAGGCTTTTGAGAAAGATAATGGCCCGAAGGCTTACGGGAATCTGGTAGATGTGCTCCTCGCATCGCCGCGCTATGGCGAACGCTGGGCGCGGCACTGGCTGGACACGATACACTTCGCGGAGACACATGGGTGTGGGCACGATTTGCCGCGGGACCATGCGTGGCGGTATCGCGACTATGTCATCGAGGCGCTGAACAACGACAAACCGTGGCCGCGGTTCGTGCGCGAGCAACTGGCCGCAGACCGTTTTTTTCCCGAGGAGCCGCGCCTCACTGCAGCGCTTGGATTCCTCGGTGCGGGTGTCTTTGACCACAGCGCGTTTCAGACGGCTCCCATTAATTTCGACTACCTCGACCGCGATGACTTGGTGACACAAACAATGGCGGCCTTTACGAGCACGACGGCAAACTGTGCACGCTGCCATGCCCACAAGTTCGATCCGATTACGCAGGAGGACTATTATGCCCTCCAATCGGTCTTCGCGGGGATTATTGAGGGCGATATTCCTTTTGATGACGACACGAAAGTCGCGCAGCAGCGGAAGTACTGGCAGGCCTTGCTC
>JAPJNB010000052.1 GCA_026461385.1 Akkermansiaceae bacterium | reverse complement strand
CCAGTGCGTTGCTGAGCGATGGGGCCGCCTCGGTCGCTGGAAACTTTACGTTTGCCGATCCATCGCGGGTTCCAAGTGCGGGCACGGCGAATCAGACGGCCGTCTTCACGCCATCATCTAATAACTATGAATCGCTGAACCGAGCCATCAGCGTGACGGTGAGAAAAGCTTCGGCCACAGTGTCCCTTGGAAATCTAACAGCGACTTACGATGGCACGCCGAAGGTGGTTTCCGCGAGTACCACGCCGAGTGGGTTGTCGGTGGCGCTGACCTACAATGGAACTTCGACCGCGCCAGTGAATGCGGGAAATTATGCAGTAAATGCAGTCATCGTTGATTTGAATTATGCGGGCACGGGTTCAGGTCAATTCGCAATTCTTGGGATGAATTATTCGAGCTGGCAGGAGCAAGAATTCAGCCCCGCTCAAATTCTAGCAGATGATGCAGCAGTAGCAGCAGATCCTGATGGTGATGGACTCGTGAATCTCGTGGAATATGGACTGGGCACGAATCCTCTTGGGTTCACTCGATTGCCACCGCCAGTGGTTGATGCTGGATTCCTGAGCATGACCTTTGACCGCCCGGTGGGCCGGCCTGATGTCGTTTGCGATGTCGAAGCCAGCAGTGACTTGGTCAGGTGGGTGCCAGTGTCGATGGATGTCACCGCTCAGACTGCGACCACGCAGACCGTCTGTGCACGGATCGCCCGTCCTGCGGATCAGGGTCGGATGTTCTTGCGGCTGAAATTTCAGGAAAATCCCTGATCGAGTACCTCGTGGGGTCAAGTGGTAAATCGTCAACTCTTGGTGAGTCCAAAGCGGCGGTTCAATTCCCGCATGCTGAACTCGGTGAGTGTGGGGCGGCCATCTGCCGCGCAGTAGGGCAAGTCGCAGGCGAAGAGCGCCGTGATCAGGCTAGGGATTTCTGATAGGCGTGGAACGATCCGTGCGGAAGCATTTCTCGCGAGGACGCGCGCCATGCGTTCGGTGGCGAATCGTGAGCCGGGTGCGGGGTCATGAAGCAGTTCATCCATCAATGCGCTGAGGAATGCGCGAGGGTCCTCGACGGCAAGGCAGGCCGGTAAGCAGCGGACTTGCAGGGTGTTGCCACCGAAGCTCTCTACTTCAATTCCCGCATCTGCCAGCGCCATGCGCTCGCGCAAGACGAGGTCGAGGTCGCGCGGATCCAATTCTAACAAAACAGGGATCAGCAGGCGTTGTGTCTCAAGGGTTCCGCCGTGGAGGTTTGAGATTTTCTCGAAGAAGATGCGTTCCCATGCAGCTTTGGGGTCGAAGAGCACCAAACCATCGGGGCTTTCCATGATGGCGAATTGGTGGTGGAGCATGCCGATGATGCGGAAGTCGGGTGCGCTTGAGCCCGCAAGGGTGGGGGGGGTGGGGTGCGTGGGTTCGGATGGGTCCGAGGGTTGCGCGGAGTTTGCAGGCAGCACGGGTTGTGGCGCTTGAAAACGGGGTGGAGCGGGTGATGCTGGCATCTCCGCAGGCTCGGGGCGGAAGGGCGGGGCGCGATCGGGGACAAGTGAGGTGCGCGGTGCGATGGAAGCAATGTTCGGAGTCGCAGGGCGGAGGCCAGCGGTGACGGACTCGAGAATGACGTCTCGCACATCAAGCGGTCGGTGAAAGCGCACCTCGCGTTTGGCGGGGTGTACGTTGACGTCGACCAAGGTCGGTTCAAGGTCGATCCATAGCCATGCGGCTGGGTGCAGGCCATCGGACAATGCGCCGCGGAACCCCTCGGCCAGCGCGCGGGAGATCACCGAGTCTTCAACAGGTCGGCCATTGAGAAAAACAAACTGGTGTCGGCGTCCCTTGCGGGCGTGACTGGCGGGCAACACGTAGCCTTGCAAGGAAATCCCATTGCCGTGGGTCAGAGGCAGTGCGATCAATTCCCTTGAAAGTTCAGTCCCTAACAACTGCCGCACGCGATCCACCGCTTGGGCGGCAGGCGGCAGGTCGAACACCTCGCGGTCATCGCGGCGCATCCGGAAGCGCACCTGGGGTGCAGCCAGCGCGTGGAGGCGGAGTTGGTGTTCCACATGGGCGGCCTCGGTTGTTTCCGCTCGCAGAAATTTCCGGCGGGCGGGCATGTTATAAAAAAGCGCTTTTGCCTCGATCACCGTGCCTGGTGCGCATCCCGCATCGCGGACATCGGAGATTTTTCCACCATCCACCACGATCTCCGTGCCAGCCACCGAGGCGGTTTCGCGAGTGATCAGGCGGAAGCGTGAAACGCTCGCGATGCTTGGCACGGCTTCACCGCGAAACCCGAGCGTCATGATCGTGGCGAGATCCCCCGAGGTGCGGAGCTTGCTGGTGGCGTGGCGTTCCAGCGAGAGCAAAGCATCCTCCCGCGACATGCCGCAGCCATCGTCGCTGACGCGAATGAGAGCGGATCCACCGCGATCGATGTCCACGCGGATTTCTTTGGCTCCGGCATCGATGCTGTTTTCGACGAGTTCCTTGACGACCGATGCGGGGCGCTCGACCACTTCGCCTGCAGCCACTTGGCTGGCGAGAATGTCGGGCAGGACTCGGATTTTCGGCATCAGGGATCTAGGCTAGTCACTTCCACACGATCCGCAATCCCATTGACCCACGAATTCTGGCAGCTTAGGTTCCACCTCACTCATGGCTGGCTTTTTCAAATCTCTTTTCAACAAAATCACCAATCGAGCTGAAATCGACTGGGACAACCTCGAGGCCGACCTCATTGCTTCCGATCTCGGGCTCCGGATGACGACCGCGATCATCGACGAGCTTCGCGATCTTGGCCGCAGCGTCACGGCGGACGATGTGGTGGGAACGACGCGCCGTCATTTGGCACAGCGTCTGCCAGCCGATGCCGCGTCACTGGTACCACGAGGCGATGGGAAACCTTTTGTGATCCTGGTCGTCGGGGTGAACGGCACGGGGAAAACGACCTCGTCTGCCAAGCTCGGGTGCTTGCTGAAAAAGTCGGGGCACTCGGTGATCCTTGCGGCCGCAGACACCTTCCGGGCCGCAGCGGTCGAGCAACTTCAGCGCTGGGGCCAGCGGCTTGACCTTCCGGTGGTGGCGGGCTGCCCAAACGCAGACCCCTCATCGGTGTGCTTCAGCGCGCACCAGAAAGCGATCGCTGCCCATACAGATTTCCTCATTTGCGACACTGCGGGTCGCATCCACACCCGACACAACTTGATGGAAGAGCTAGGAAAAATTCGTCGGACCATCGCCAAACAAGATGAATCCGCGCCGCACCTGACCTTGTTGGTGGTCGATGCCACCACCGGGTCGAACGCGCTGCAGCAGGCCAAGGAATTTCACAAAGCGAGCCCGTTGGACGGCTTGATCGTTACCAAGCTGGATGGCTCCGGCAAGGGCGGCATCGCGGTGACCATTCACGAACAACTCGGCATCGCCCCGAGGTTCATTGGCACGGGCGAGGAACCGGACGCATTTTCGAGGTTTGAGAAAGAACGCTTCGTTGAAGAGATTCTCTAGCAGTCTAACACATTGGTTTTGCATGTCGGCTGCATCAGCGCCGTGTCGCCTTATTCGGGCAAGTGGAGCGTGCAGTATTCCTGGCCGTTCTTGCCGATTCGGAATTCCATCTCGGGATCCATGCGGTCATTTCGGTGGCAGACCACGCAGGTGTGAAATGCTTCACCTTCGTCGAGATTGGCGGAATTGAAGCGTTTCTTGCGTTGCGCCGCCGCGAGGATTTGAGTGTTGCCGCGCAAGGCAGGGATGCCGGCCCAGATGGCATAGTTGGCGTAAGCTGCTAGAAAAAATGGAATGAGTACTGGAAATCTGATGGCTTCTAACACGACCGATCCAGCGGCCAGCATGCCAAGAAAGCGGATTTGCACGGGCAGCACGAAAAACAACAAGATCTCAAGTTTCGGGAAAAGAGTGGCATAGGCGAGAAAGGCGGCAGCGTACAAGGCGGTGCCACTCGATGGAATGCTGACCGGGTAAAGAAAATTCATCACGAGGATCAGCACGATGCCCGTGTACAAGAACAGGGTGGTTTTGAAACTTCCCCATGCGCTTTCGAGGCCATCGCTCACCATGAAGGTGAAATTCACCGCGAAAACGAGGAAGAGCAAGGTCACTGGGCTGCGTGGATTGCCGAACTCCGAGGTTGAAAAAAACAGGGTCACCACGCGCCAGATTTCGCCGGAGAAGATTTTGGCCCGATCGAACTCAAAGAGGGATCCGAGATCGGGCCGGATGAGTTGCAGGGCAAATACCAGAACATGGAGCATCGCGTAATACCGCAGCAACCCCGGAAATGATAACCCGCCACAGCGTCGCGCCAATCGTTCGAACCCATTCATGCGGGCGCAAGCATCGTGGCTTTGCGCGGCTTGGCAAGCAGGGTTCGTGCTTGGCGGTCAAAAAACTGGCGCGGGGATTCGGGTGTCACGTCAGTTGACAAGGGTCGGCGATGCTTGCAGTCTTCACGTCGTGAGTTCTAAACTGAAACATTCTCCATTAGAAGCGGCCCATTTGCAGTTGGGGGCTCGATTGGTTCCATTTGCGGGATGGAACATGCCGGTGCAATACACCGCGATCATCGAGGAGCACACGGCGGTTCGCACGGCGTGTGGCATTTTCGACATCTCACACATGGGCCAGTTGATCGTGACTGGAGCCAACGCAGCTTCATGGTTGAACCGGCTGTTGACCAATGACGTCGCCGACCTCGGTGTCGGGCAGGGGCAATACACCTTGATGCTCAATGAACGCGGTGGGGTGATCGATGATTTGATCGCCTATCGTTCGGGTGAAACAGCATTTTTTCTCGTGGTCAATGCTTCGATGATCGACGAAGACTTCACATGGCTAGAGGGGCATTTGGATCAGGGAGTCACTCTAACGAATGAAAGTGATCGCTGGGCGGCGATGGCCGTTCAAGGGCCGAAGGCTGTGGAGGTGTTTTCCAAGGTGTTTCCAACTGAGGTTTTACCGCCGCGCAATGGAATTGCCGCCATGGCGGAGGGTGGCATCGTTTGTCGGACGGGCTACACAGGTGAGGATGGATTTGAGTTTTTCGGTCCCGCGGGCGAAGGCATCGCGTACTGGGATCACTTCGTCGCTGCGGGTGCCAAGCCCTGTGCGCTTGGGTCTCGTGACACGCTTCGGTTAGAAATGGGCTACCCGCTGAATGGCAATGACCTGTCACCCGACCGCTCGCCCATCGAGGCCGGGCTCGGGTTTTTCTGCGATCTGGACAAGGGTGATTTCATGGGCCGCGAGACGCTGGCGCAGCAAAAAGCCAATGGACCTGAGCTCAAGCTCACCGCGATTCGCTATCTCGACAAGGGGCCACCCCCGCGCGCTCACTACCCGGTGGCTTCTGCCGACGGGGTGGTGATCGGTGAGTTGTCCAGCGGTGCGCTCTCGCCCTCACTCATGGCGGGAATCGGCATGGCCTATCTGCCAGCAGAATTTGCAACGATCGGCACCCAGCTCCAGATCGAGGTTCGCGGAAAATTTTTCCCTGCCGTGGTCGTCAAAAAGCCGTTTTACAAACCCGCCCACTCGATTTAGCCTTTTTCTTATCATTCAAGATTTCTGTATTACCCCATGAACACTCCAAGCAACCTCCGCTTTGCCGCCTCTCACGAATGGGTCCGCCTCGATGGCGACATCGCTACCGTTGGGATTTCTGATCACGCTCAAGCCGAGTTGACCGACGTGGTTTTCGTCGAGCTTCCGGCGATGGGCCGCAGCGTTGACGCGGGCGATCCGACGGCGGTGGTGGAATCCGTCAAAGCCGCCAGTGACATCTATGCGCCGATCGGTGGGGAAGTGGTTGAAGTCAATCCGGAGGTTGAGGCCGATCCTTCGCTCGTCAACACCGACCCCTACGGCAAGGGCTGGATTTTCAAGCTTCAGGTAAAAAGTGCTGCGGACGTGGACGGCTTGATGGACGCCCCCGCATACGAGGCGCTAATCGGTTAGGCCTTCGATTTTAAAAGGCTCCTGCTATTCCAGAGGTAGTTCCAGCCGGAAACGACGGTGAGCGCGACGGCAAGCCAGAGCAATCCGGGCTGGAGCAAGCCACCTTGCGTGGCGGGGCGGGCCAGGTGCCCCAGCCATTGGCCCATGGCGAGCTTGATGTCGGGATGCTGAGCGGTGAGCCAGACGAGGCCTGTCGTTAGATACGCGAGCTGGAAAAGCGTCTTCCATTTTCCCAGAGCGTCCGCTGCTAGAACTTGGCCGGCCTCCACCGCGATTTGCCGAAGGCCTGTGACGAGAAACTCACGACCGATGATCAATGCGGTGATCCACACCGGGCACAGCCCTTGCTGGGTGAAAAACACGAACGCGGCACTCACCAAAATCTTGTCCGCAAGGGGATCCATCAATTTTCCCAAAGGCGTCACGAGGTTCATCTTGCGGGCCAACCACCCGTCGAGCCAATCGCTTGCGGCGGCGAGAACGAAGAGAAAAAGCCCAGTGATGTCACCACCGAGAGAGCCTTGCGACATTGCAAACACAAAGGCAGCGGTCATGATGAGACGCGAAAATGTGATCGAATTAGGCAGGTTCACCGCCGAAATATGAGAAATGCGCGGGCAATTGGCAACAAGGGGTTGCACGAATCGGCGATCCGCCCTAAACCATCGTTCGCCTATCAATTGGCGATTTATTATGAGCAAAAGCGATTTCGGACTTATCGGTCTGGCCGTCATGGGCCAGAATCTCGTACTCAATGTGGAATCCCGCGGCTTTCAAGTCTCGGTCTATAACCGCACCACCAACGTCACCGACGCATTTGTAGCGGCGCACCCAGACAAAAAACTGGTGGGCGCCCAGTCGCTCGAAGAGTTTGTCGAATCGCTTGCTTCACCTCGCAAGGTCATGATCATGGTGAAGGCGGGCGGCCCAGTGGATGCGGTCATCGAGTCGTTGATCCCGCTGCTCGACAAGGGCGACATCATCATTGATGGCGGAAACTCGCTCTACACCGACACCGAACGCCGCGACCAGTGGCTCGGCGACCTTGGCTTCCGCTTCATCGGTGCCGGCGTGTCGGGTGGTGAAGAAGGTGCCCGCAAAGGCCCATCGATCATGCCCGGTGGCCCTGCTTCGACATGGGATGTGATGAAGCCGATTTTCGAATCCATCGCCGCGAAGGTGGGTGGTGAACCCTGCGTGACTCACATCGGCCCAGGTGGTGCCGGTCACTATGTGAAAATGATTCACAATGGCATCGAGTACGGCGACATGCAGTTGATTTGCGAAGCCTACAACATCTTCAAGGCCGCTGGCTTCGAAGCCTCAGAATTGGCAGATGTCTTCACCGATTGGAACAATGGCGACCTCGAGAGCTACTTGATCCAGATCACCGCCGAGATCTTCAAGCAGAAGGATCCTCAAACGGGCAAGGCCTTGGTCGACCTCATCCTCGACACCGCAGGTCAAAAAGGCACCGGCAAATGGACGCTGATCAATGCTGTGGAAAACGCGGTCGTGATCTCCACCATCAACGCGGCCGTTGAGGCTCGTATTCTTTCCTCGATGAAGGACAAGCGCGTCGCCGCCAGCAAGGTCCTCAAAGGGCCGAAGCCAGAGATCGACATCAAAAAGAAGAAGCTCGTCAAGAAAGTCCACGACGCGCTTTTTGCCTCCAAGATCATTTCCTACGCTCAAGGTCTCGACCTGATCTCCGCCATGGGCGCAGAAAAAGGCTGGGATCTCGACCTCGCGAAAATCGCCGCCATTTGGCGCGGCGGCTGCATCATCCGCGCACGCTTCCTCAATGACATCACCGAGGCGTACCGCACCGACGCGAAACTCAGCAATTTAATGCTCGCGCCATTCTTCACGGACATCCTCAACGGATTCCAAGAAAACTGGCGTGAGGTGATCTCGCTGGCCACACTCGCGGGCATCCCGGTTCCAGCCTTCAGTGCGTCGCTCGGGTACTACGATAGCTATCGTAGCGCCGTGCTCCCTGCCAATTTGCTGCAGGCCCAACGCGACTTTTTCGGCGCTCACACCTACGAGCGCACCGACAAGCCGCGCGGTGAAATGTTCCACACCGACTGGCCTGAGGTCATCGGTTGATCGTGCAGTTGCGGATGATGATTCCGTAACCCAATTCTACGAAACGGCCGGGAGCGATCCTGGCCGTTTTTTCATCTCCTCGAAAATCCATTGATCGTCATCGTCCGCCACGCCAATCTGCCGCCACGTCATGATTCCACGCCCGCCGAAAAAGTTTGTTCCCACGCCGTTTGCGTATCATCAGGAAATCGAGATCACCATCGATGCCCTAACCAACCTCGGTGCGGGGGTCGGGCGGATGGATGGCTGGGTGGTCTTTGTGCCGTTTTCTCTGCCCGGCGAGACCGTCACAGCGCGCGTGTTTCGCAACGACAAGAATTGTTCACACGCGGATCTCGTCGAGGTGCTCGTGCCTTCGCCCGACCGAGTGGTGCCACGCTGCACGCTCTTTGGTGAATGTGGCGGTTGTCAATACCAGCACCTTTCCTATGACAAGCAACTCGCGTGGAAAACCCGTCAGGTCGGCGAGTTGATGAAGCACATGGCCAGCATCACCTTTCCCGTGAACGACTGCCTATCATCCGCCCAGACATGGAACTACCGCTCCAAGATCACACCACACTTCGAGAAGGCGGTCGGCGGTGACCTAGGACCCATCGGCTTTCTTGCGTTTGGTCGGCGTTCACAGTTGTTAGATGTACCTCAGTGTCCGATTGCGATGGATACGATCAACCGCGACTTGCCCGCCATCCGTGAGGGACTTCGCGCGCGGGCAGCTTCGTTCAAGCGTGGTGCGACGGTCTTGTTGCGGGCCACCGAGGATCGGGTCGAGACGGACTTCAGAGCGGTCGCGACTGAGCGGGTGGGCGACCTCACCTTTCAATTCCTCGCGGGTGATTTTTTCCAAAACAACCCATTCATTCTTCCAGCCTTCACCGGCTATGTGGCCAAACAAGCGGCCGCGGGTGGGGCGAAGTTTTTGGTGGATGCCTACTGCGGTTCTGGGTTGTTTTCGCTGACCTTGGCCAAACACTTCGAGCAGGTGGCTGGGGTCGAGGTTTCAGAAACCTCCTGCGAATGGGCCCGTAAAAATGCGGTGGCCAACCAGATTTCGAATGTGAAATTTCTAACAGCATCTGCCGAGGCGATTTTTGACCAAATCAGTTTTCCTGCGGCAGAAACTGCGGTGGTGATCGATCCGCCCCGCAAAGGATGCACGCCAGAATTCATCGAGCAGTTGGTCAAATTTGGCCCAGCCCGGGTGGTCTATGTTTCATGCGATCCCGCCACCCAAGTCCGTGATCTCAAGCAACTCAGCGAAGGTGGTTATCAGTTGGCCGATGTTCAACCCTTCGATCTTTTCCCGCACACCCGCCACCTCGAGTCGGTGATGACTTTGGTAAAAGGATAGGGGAGGGGCATTGCACTCAATCCCTCGTCTCTTTTCACTTTGCATCTGCGGTCGACGGGATCAATTTCGGACATGCTCCGCAACACCCTCGGCTTGTTATTCGTCGCGCTGCTCGCGCTCGTCCCTGCCGGGGCGCAGGAGACCCAACCCAACTTTGTCATTCTCCTCGCAGATGACCTCGGCATCAACGACCTAGGCTGCTTTGGCCGCAAGGACCAGAATACGCCGAACCTCGACAGGCTGGCCAGTGAAGGCACCCGCTTCACCCAAGCCTACGCCGCAGCTTCCGTCTGCTCGCCCTCTCGCGCCAGCCTTCTCACCGGCCAAAACCCGGCCCGCCTGAACATCACGACCTTTCTCCCGGGCCGCCTCGATCGTGCCTCCCAGCGCGTGCTGGCTGCATCGTTGAACTCCAATCTCCCGAACGGCGTCCAGACGATCGCCCAACTCCTCAAACCCAAGGGTTATGCCTCCGTGGCTGTGGGCAAGTGGCACCTTGGCGCAAAGGGTCACGAGCCGACGGACCATGGCTTCGATGAATATTTCGAGGGCAAGGCCAACCCCGGCGCCGAGTCGCCGGACGGCGGTAAAGGCGAACTCGAGCACGCCGACTACGCCGTGAAATTCATCGAACGCAACAAGGCTAAGCCCTTTTTCCTCTACCTCGCCTTCGACAACCCGCACATCCCGCTTGCCGCGTCGGGAAGGGGCATCGAGGCCAATGCGAAATCCTTCAATCCCACCTACGCTGCGGTCGTCGAATCGCTCGACGTCGCCTGCGGCCGAGTCCTGAAGGCGTTGGAGGACAACGGACTTTCGAAAAACACCCTCGTCGTCTTCGCTTCCGACAATGGGGGCTTGCACGTCTCGGAGGGCAAGGATAGCCCGCCCACCTACAACGCACCATCCCGCGCGGGCAAAGGTTACCTCTACGAAGGTGGCATCCGCACACCGCTCATCATCCGGTATCCCGGGCGCCTCGCCTCCAGAGTGATCAGCGTACCGGTTGTGCTCGGCGACCTGTGCCCGACGATCTGCGCGTTGGCCAAAGTGCCCGCGCCGTCGCCCCTCGATTTCCAGGACCTCTCGACGCTGCTCTTCGACAGCAAGCCTCCGGCCAGCGCCAAGCCGCGTGCGCTTTTCTGGCATCAGCCGCACTACATGAACCAAGGCGGCAAGCCCGGGGGCGTGGTTCGCGAAGGCGACTGGAAGCTCATCGAGCAATATGAGGATGGTAGTCTTGAGCTTTTTAACATCGCCAAGGACCCGAGCGAGGCCACCGACCTCGCTGCGGCCGAGCCCGCCCGCGTGGCGGCCATGCGTGGCATGCTGGAAAAATGGCGTCGCAGCGTCGGCGCCGAACCGGTGAAGGCTAATCCGAACTTCAGCCGTGCCCTTTGGGAAAATTGCTTCGTCAAGACCGATGCCTCTCGGCTTGAGGCACTCCCGACCTCGGAGGCCATGCGGCCGATGCTCACTGATTGGCGCACCGCGATGAACAATGTCAAGGTCGAGGGCCCGAACGCGCTGATTTTCCTCGAGTCGCGCGACGCCATGGTCAAGGCCACCACGCTGAAGTACGAAGATGAGCCCGAGAAGGACACGCTTGGATTCTGGATCAACGCCGAGGACACCGCCTCATGGACCTTTCAGGCACCGAAGGCCGGCGAGTACCGTGTCACGGTTCTGCAAGGTTGCGGCAAAGGCGAAGGCGGCTCCGTCGTGGCGCTCGACACCACGCAAGGCACATGCGAATTCACCGTCGAAGACACGGGCCACTTCCAGAGGTTCATCCCGTGCGAGGTCGGTAAGCTGAGGCTCGTCGCCGGTGAAAACACGCTCACCGTGCGTCCGGTCAAGCTGGCGAAGACCGCGGTCATGGACCTGCGCCGCGTGATCCTTGAAGGCGTCGAATAGGCGTTGCCCTGACCCCGATCCCAGGGTAGGCCTCATTTCATTCGGCCAACCCTGGGCTGGAGGGCGGAACGCCGTTGGCGTAAAT
>JAPJNB010000051.1 GCA_026461385.1 Akkermansiaceae bacterium | reverse complement strand
CAGCAAGGCGCAGCGGTAGATGGCGCGGATGCCGAGGGTTGCACTCCTTTGATGCGTGCGGTCATGAAAAACCAGGCCGAGGTTGCCAAGGTTCTTCTACGCAACGGTGCCAACCCAGATGTCATTGTTCGCACGACCGATACGCCCTTGTACCCATTGTTTGTCGCCTCCATGAACGGGTACACCGATTTGGTTCGCATCCTGATCGAAAAGGGTGCGAATGTGATGGCAAAAGTTGAAGGTGTACCTGCTCCTTTAGATGCAGCAAAACATAACGGACATGAGGCAGCTGCCAAGCTGATCTCAGCGGCAATCAAGAAAAAGAAGGCTGCGGAAAAGGAGGCCTCAACTGCTGCGAAGGACTCGGAAGGCCTTTGGCAAAGAGTGGTCCAAGCAGTCGCACAAAAGGACCAAGATGGTTTACGAACCTTGATAAACGAAAAGGCGTTTGCTTCGTTGTCTGTTGACTCTAGGTTGCTGGCCGTATGTGCACTTGGCGACGCAAAAATTGCTCGCGATATGCTCCAAGCCGGCGCAGATCCGAACAAGCCATGCAAGGAGGGATTTGACGGTGTGACCCCGCTCGTCATGACGGTCGGAGTCTCTCGAAGTGTGGAAGTCGCGTCACTGCTGATTGATGCGGGCGCAAATGTCAACGAAGAATGGAGTCAAGACACCACTCCGATCTTCGAGACAACTGCCGACCAGTTCTACGACCTCGCCAAACTCTTGCTAGACCGAGGCGCAAAGGTCAATGTGCGCATGAGCAATGGACTGACGCCTCTCATGTACGCGGCACGCAATGGCGCTTCACGATGTGTAGATCTCTTCTTGGACGCTGGTGCGGACATCAATGCGGTGGAGGAGGAGCACGGTGTGGGAGCTTTTGGGCTGGCACTCAATCGGCTTGATCTACCACTGGCCGAGCATCTACTTACGCGAGGGGCCGCGCCCAACTTTGGTTCGATTGAAACGTTGCCCCTTGCGATTGCTGAACATGGCACTCTGGCCTTCATACAAGCGCTGGCGGGACGGGGTTGCAAGTTGGTCCGCGAGGACCAACGTGGTCGCATGGCATTCGTGTCTGCACGGAACCCGGATCCCGAAGTGTTCGATTACCTGCTCAACCAAGGAGCTGATCCAAGCGAAGGTAACGACTTCGGCTATACGCCGCTCATACTCGCGGCTCTCAACAATCACCACCATCTGATCCGCCGCTATCTGGCCCGGGGAGATGATGCGACTGTGCGCGATGTCGATGGTGAGACTGCCTTGTCACTGGCTCTTGAAAAGCGCCATGAGGAATCAGTCGCAGTCTTGCGCGAATTCCATGCCGAAGAAGGCGAATACTCGGCACTTGACCCAGAAGCAGCCATGCTGAAGGCCGCAGAGGAAGGATCGATCGGATCGATCCTCAATCTGAGAGATGCTGGCGTTCATATCAACTGTTGCGATAGCGAAGGCAACTCAGCTCTCATGATCGCTGTGCGAGCTGGTCATCAAGGCGTCGTTCGCAGTTTGTATCACCTCGGTGCCGACATCAATCATCTGAACCTTGCCGGGGAAACCGCTCTGGCACTCGCGAAGGCATCGGACTCCTCCGACATTGTCAACACCTTGCAGGAGTTTGGTGCGCTGGATGCGACGACGGGTGAACTAGGCAAGCTCTCTGCCATGTTTGGTGGCCTCCCAATCTATAACGCTGCGGACACCATGTTCGGCAGGATGTCTCATCCCTATAAGGACAAGCCGCCCTACGACAACGAGACGGCAGATGACGAAGATGATCTAGGCACCGATGAATCTGTCGAAGATCGATCAGACGAATCTGGTGTAGGTGCATCCATTGATTCAAAGCTTGACCTATTGGGCCAGGTCCTTGAGAGCGATCAGGTCAAAGATCAATTGCCAGAGGCGGTGCTGGAGCAATTGACACATAAGCTAGATCATTGGCGCAGTCTGCATGAAGAGTCTGAGCTGGACGATGACGATCTTGCGGAGCTGAATCGGTTGCTGGGCCTATTCGGTCTCGGCGAAAAGGAAGAGGCTGAGGAGGTCGAACGAACGCCTCTGTTTGAGGCGGTACATGCCCAAGATCTTGCAGCTCTCAGAAAGATCATCAAGGGTGGCGGCGACGTTAATGAAGTCGATGATGAGGGAAACACACCCCTGCTTATTGCCGTTTTGACACGCCAGGCAAAGCTTGTCGATGAGCTCTTGAAACTTGGTGCTGACCCCAATAAGTCCAGACCAGACGGCAAGGGGCCTTTGTTTGGAGCTGTTCGAGTTGCGGAAGAGAAGATCACCCAGACTTTGCTCAAGGGCGGGGCTGAGGTCGACGCACCCCTGAGCATGGATCACAACGGGATCGCGGTGGGCGGCTGTACCACTTTGTACGTCGCAGCGCTTTTGGGACACCTCCCATCCTGCAAGGTTTTAGCGAGCAGCGGCGCATCACTTGAAGCGGCCAATGACCTCGGGTACACGCCATTGATGGCAGCAATTGAAGGTGATCACGAAGATGTGATTGACTTCTTCTTGAAGAGTGGCGCGAACGTCAATCCCGGGGTCATCGCCACGATGGAGGTGGAAGGGCTTGGGGGTGCTACTCCACTCTACACGGCAACCCGAAAAGAGAATCTCGCGGTCATCAAGAAGCTGCTGAAACGTGGAGTCGATGTCAACCGACCCACACCAAGCGGTTGGACACCGCTGAAGAGCGCTGCTCAGCAAGGTTCTCTTGAGATCGTCAAGGCGCTTCTCGAGGCTGGTGCAGATCCCAACATCGCAGACGATACCAACTACACACCATTGATGAACGCGGTCAGTGGTGAGCATGAAGATATCGTCAAGACTCTGCTGAAGTTCGATGCGGACCCCAACATTCAAAGCGGGGAGAACCCCGAGGACGATGACTGGGAACCCGGACGCAGCGCACTCATGGACGCAGCGGTTAGCGGGAATGTCGCTATCGCTCGCGAGCTGCTTAAGGGTGGGGCCAATCCAAATCTAGTGAACTCGAAGGGGCGGACTGCCCTTCACTCTGCGGTCATTTCGGCGAGCGCTGACATGGTGGCCTTGCTGCTGAAATCCGGCGCGAATCCCAATGTCTTTGGGAGCGACGAAGAGACGATGTCCGCACTTGATTTGGCGTTGCGCCGATGGGCAAGTGAGGATGAAGACGATCGCGAAGGTGGCATTTCCGATGTACTTGAATTGATGTTGAAGAAAGGGATGCCAAGCGATCGCGGCTCCCTGAATGAGGCTGCCTTGGACTTGGTGACCGAGGGGCATCTTGAAGTAGTGGAACTGCTCAAGAAGCAGGGCTTTTCGGTCGATCCGAACTACTGCAAGAACGGTGCAAGTCAGCTATTCATCACTGCCGCCGTCGGTGACGATCGACTTGAGGCAGCGGAACTACTTCTCAAGATCGGTGCGGATGCAAATTACAAGAGCCCAGCAGGGCTGTCCGTGCTCTCGCTGGCCGCTCGTAACGGAGCTGTGCGGCTGTCAGGGTTGCTGTTGAAGGCAGGCGCTAATGTCATGGATCGCAATAGAGCCAACGCACTTGCCTACGACCTGGCGGTCATTTACGGGCACGATGAGCTGATTGAACTTCTGATTGCGCACATGAATCAGGTCGCGCCAGTTGTAGACCAGCAGGCCGAGGACGGCACCACTGCCCTGATGCGGGCAACCATGGCGGCAGATGTCAAGTCGGTCAAGGCTCTGCTTGCGGCAGGTGCTGATGCCAGCAGACGCGATCGACAGGGCGAGTCACCGCTGTCGTATGCAGTGACACACGATCTTGACGAGGTTGTCCAACTTCTTCGAGCGGCTGGCGTTGAGCGACTTCCTAGCGACAAGTGTGTCGGTCACGAGTCGATTGTTCACGCGGGAAGTCAGGGGGCTCTTGGAACTATCCTTGACCTGCTTTATTCTGGGGCTCCGATTGACGCTACCGATGAAGACGGCGATACGGCTCTTACCGCCGTGGCCGCCCACCCGGGTGTGGTCAAGGTGCTTACGAAGCTTGGAGCGGATGCGTCGCATCGAAATAACGAAGGTAAGACGGCGTACATGATCGCGGCCGCTTCAAATCGCATCAGGATGATGCAGGCTCTCAGAGAGGCTGGCTCGCCCATCGATGAGCCAGAGGAGCTGGAGGGTCTGACGCAAATGCATGCCATGCTCAACGAGATGAAGGCAAAGACATCGGATGGTGATACTTCAGAGAGCGATGGCGAATCAGATATTGAATTTGATGGCAACGAGTTGTTAATAGCTTGCCTGACGGGTGATGCCTTGACCGTCTCAAGGCAAGTCGCTGCTGGCGTGGACGTCAACTACGTGAACGACGAGGGTCGTACTGCGCTAGCAATGGCGATACAGGGGCTGATGCAAGACGAAGTTAGCAGACGAAGGGAGCGGGGCTTCGAGCAAATACTCGACGCATTGCTTGTGGCGGGTGCTGACCCGAAGGTTGGTGAGTTCCCATATCTGGTTTTCGCTGCAATGGGTAAGCGACTTCATCTGGTGAACGCTCTGATTCTTGCTGGCGCGTCCGTTGATCGAACTATCGGTGAAGGGCAGACGGCTCTCTTCATGTCTCTCTTGGCCCCCGATGCTGGCCGTACGGCCGATGACCGCTGTGCTTTGGCGCTGTTGAATGCCGGGGCTGATTCATCATTGAGACATGAATCAGGAGCTATGCCTATCCACCTTGCTGCGGCCAGCAACTACCTAGGCGCTCTTCAAGCCCTACTTGACCGTCGGCCGCAGGACGTTGATGCCAAAACTAATATCGGTATCACCGCACTGATGATGGCCGCCACAGAAGGGCACGCGGAAGCAGTGCGCTTACTGTTGAAGTTCGGCGCTGAGCGCACCCTCAAAGACGATGAGGGTCTGACAGCCAAGGAGGTAGCTATCAGGAACGGAAATGATCAGCTCATTCCGTTGCTTGGATGAAGCGTGCCGAGCCAGGAGAACGAGGTGGTTGAAACTGCTCAGCCGACCATGGACGCGCCGGGCTGGACGGTGTGGCTGAGTGGCAACGGTCTCATTGCTGCGAAGTTGGATGGCGCTGATCGAGGGCGCCGAGACGCCTATTTCTTGGCTCTGCATGCATCGACAGAGACGCTATTTCGACAAGTCTTGTTCATCGGCTTTCGACTGAATAGAGTGCCGTACAAGGATGCGGAGGCTTGGCTGCATCACCATGATGTCACTCCCGATCGGGAGAAGTACCCGAAAAGATTCGATCGCCTGTACGCTGTGAAGGACGTCTCGTGGGATTCGCTGGTTGCTGGCAATCGGAGGCTCAGCAGAGCACTGGACCTCTGGCACGATTACAGCAAGCTGATCCGAAACCACTTGGCACACGGAGTACGACGCTACTCGCCTGAATGGGTGGATTGCGCCATAAGCATCGATCAGATTCTGCTAATGGAGCTTGAGAGGTCCATGGTGCCGGTCGTGGGCGGAAGCGTTGCGAACAGTCTGAAGGATCTCGTACCTCGCCTTCCTGTCGGTAAATCGGGGCGAAATTTGGCAGATCTCATGGGAGTTAAGTCAAAAACTGCACGTCCAGTGATTGCACTGGTCGCCGCTCAGACTGCAGTATCGGCGTTGATGCAGGGGCCAGAGACATGAAATTCATCCACACCGCAGACCTCCATCTGGACAGTCCCCTGAGAGGCCTGTCTGCTTACGCCGACGCGCCTGCTGAACGCCTGCGAACTGCGACCCGGGACGCTTTCCACAACTTGGTCACCCAGGCCATCGACGAGCAAGTCGATTTCATGGTGATCGCCGGTGACGTTTACGACGGGGACTGGAAGGACTTCAACACTGGGTTGTTCTTTGTCCGCCAGATGGGTCGGCTCCGACACGCGGGAATACCAGTCTACCTGCTGTACGGCAACCACGATGCCGACAGCGAGATGACGCGCGGCCTGGAACTGCCGGACAACGTTTACGTCTTCTCATCCCGCAAAGCCGAGACTTTTCGCATTGAAGACAAGAAGGTCGCTCTGCACGGACGCAGTTTCAAAGTGGCTGCTACCACCGAGAACTTGCTCCCTACCTACCCAGCGCCGGAGATCGGCTGGCTGAACGTTGGCGTGCTGCACACTGCGCTCGAAGGCAACGCCGAGCACGCCAAGTACGCTCCTTGCTCCGTGGCCGAACTTCAGGCCAAGGGTTACCAGTACTGGGCGCTCGGTCACGTCCACGAGCACTGGATGCAGCGGGGAGATGTGACGATTGCCTACCCCGGCAACTTGCAGGGGCGTCACATTCGAGAGCTGGGTGCGCGCGGCGCCCTCCTGGTCAGCGCCGAAGGCGGTGAGATCACAGAAGTCGATCGGCTGGAAGTCGATGTGCTGCGGTGGCATGCGCTGGAAGTGGACATCAGTGAGGTCAGTGATAGCCGAGGTGCCATCCGTGCTGCGGGCCTGGCTTTGGAGCGAGCTCTAGATGCGACCCCGGCCCACCTGCCTTTGGCCGTCCGCGTGTTGTTCAAAGGGAGATCTGCCGCACATATTGCCTTGGTCGCCGATGAAGGGCAACTCCGCCAGGAAGTTGTCGCTCAGGCCGTTGCGTTAGATCCCGACCGGGTGTGGATAGAGAAGGTCCGCGTGGCCAGCGAACCTCTGACTACGGAGGAATTGCCGTATGACGACGAAACGCAAGAATCCCTGGCCGATCTGGCAGGCATGACGTTGGTAGCCAAGGACGACCCAGACTTCGTCCAGTCGTTGCAGGCCGACTGGTTGGGCCTGCTGGAGAAGTTGCCGCACGAGGTCTTGCAGGCTTCACCCGAATTGCAAGCGCTGCGACAAGACCCGCTCGCACAAGTGCCGGACCGGCTTCGGCAAGCAGTACCCATGCTGATGGGCCGTGTAGTCCAGAGCGCTGGTTCTTCTTCTTGAGCTCGAAAGTCCACCCATGCGCATCCGCGAAGTCAAGCTAATCCGATACGGGAAGTTCACTGACCGATCCTTAGAGCTTCCCCTCAAGGATCGAGACATCCACCTCATCGTTGGCCCCAACGAGGCTGGCAAATCGACTGTGCGTACCGCCATCGGGGATTGGCTCTTTGGCATTCCGATGCGCACGCCCCTGGCTTTCCTGCACCCGATGCCCGAGTTGCGCATCGGAGGCGTGATTGAACGGCGGGGCGCTGGTCCCGTGAATGGAGAGCAGCTCGCCTTCGACCGCATCAAAGGCAACAAGAATACGCTTCGCACCCCCGAGGATGCACCCTTGCTGGATGGCGTCCTGCAATCGTGGCTTGGCAGCCTTCAAGCGCACTCGTTCAACCGGATGTGTGCCCTGGATCACACGACTTTGGTCGAAGGTGGTGCCGGGATCCTGTCGGCCTCAGACGATATCGGTCGCATGCTTTTTCAGTCAGCTTCAGGCGTTGAGCACTTGGGTGATGCCCTACAAAAGCTACAGGCGGAAGCAGACGCGTTGTGGGCTCCTCGAAAGTCCGGTACGCGTGCGTACTACCAGGCGCTCGAAGCCTACGAGGCTGCGCACGCCGAATTCAAGCGATCCACGCTGCGCACCAAGGACTGGAAGGCGCAACACGATGCGCTGACCGCCACAGAAGTGCAGTTGGCCGAGGCCAAGGGTCGGGATGTCGAGCTTCGACAGCAACTCAGCCGTCTTGAGCGCATCCGTCGAGTCCGGCCTCTGATTTTGGTGCTGGATGCCGCCCGCGCACAGCGAATCGAACTGCTGGCAGCCGGTGACATCCCTCTTCTGGAGGAGTCCGCTGCTCAGGTTTTTGCTCGTGCGACGCAGGACATTGCGCTGGCGGATGCAGACATCTCAAGGTTGCAGCGCGAAGTCGATGAGATTCAAGCCAGTTTGCTGGCAATGGTCGTCGACAAGAACATCCTGGCGCTACAAGAAGACATATCAGAACTCAACGAACGACGCCTGCAATTTCGGGCTCACCGCACAGACATGGTCAAGCGAGCGGAAGAGATCCGATTGGAGTGGGGCCGCGCGCAGGAATTGGCCCGTAGTCTTGATTGGCCCGCAGACACCGAAGAAGGTGTGCGCCAACGTTTGCCCGCCACCCCGTTGCGCGTGCGACTGGCGTCGTTGATCAAGGACCGTGCTGCGCTGGCGCTGGACCTGAAAAACGCGCGAGCCAGCCTGTCCGACCGCCAAGAGCAGATCCAACAGGGCGAAACGGAGTTGTCGCAGCTTGAGGCTGGTGCTGTCGATCCGGATCTGGAATCGACGGTCGAGCAGGCCATGAAGTTGGGCGATCACGAAACGGTGATGGCTGAGTTGCAGGACGAGATCAATGGTTTGACGCAGAGGATTGAGGAGGCGTTGGCTGCGCTGGGCGCCTGGCACCGGCCGCTGGATTCGTTGCGGGCGATGTTGGTACCAGACACAGCTCACATTCAAAGCCTGATTGATCACCACCGCGCAGACGCAGCCGAAGAGAAGACGTATCGCGATTCGCTGGATGCCAAGGCCAAAGAAGCTGCGCAACAAGAGCTTGACCTACAGCAATTTGTTCGCAACTTCCAACCAGTTTCGCGCGAGCAAGTCATAGAGGCACGTAGTGCCCGTGACCTGTCCTGGCAGGGAATCAAGCAAGCGCCTCAGTCATTGTCGGATCGGTCAGCAGGGTTCGAGGAACAGATATCTGAAGCTGACAAGCTCGCCGACGATCGTCTGGACCGCGCTCAGTACGAAGCGGATCGTCAATCCAAGAGTGATTCCCTGGAGCACAAGCAACGGGAGCATCTGGACTTGGAGCGTCGCCTGCAGACTGTCAAGAATCGAATGGAAGAGCGCATTGCTCAGTGGGATGCCTTGGCGACTGCTTGTGGTTTTCCCGCATTGCCCATGGATATGGCGCTGCCCTGGCTTCAACTGCGCCAGGACGTGCTGGATCTGGTCAGAGAATGCTCGGCCGCCGAGCGGCGCCGCTCCGTACAGCAAGCAGCGGCGGCGGAGATCAGAGATCGTATTTGGAACCGACTGGGTCATGATGCAGCGGAATCACCTGCACCGCAACTCAGAGTTTGTCTGCGGGAAGCACGCGCTCTGATTACGCAAGCAGACCAAGCGCAGGGGCAACGTAAGACGCTGGAGAAGCAGATCCGCGAAGGACAACGCGGCTTGGGCAAGCTGCGTGACGCGTTTCAGGCTGCTCAGGAAGATTGGGACGCTTGGATGCAGTCCTGGCAGGTGTCAGTGCAATCTTTAGGCTACGGTGCCGATTCGCCCGTTGATCAGGTGGATGCGGAGATCGACGTGATGCAGGACGTTGAGCGCCTGTTGGACCGTATCCGAAGTATTCGGAGCGAGCGGATTGAAACGATGGAGGCCGATTTAGACGGCCTGGCAGCAACCGCTACCAATCTGATCGCACGGGTGGCACCAGACTTGGCCGATCAGTCACCTGAGGACATTTCTCTGGAGCTGGCCCGACGCCTGGACCTTGCGCAGAAGGCTGAGGCAGCATCGAACGTTTTGTTGGCTCGCTTGCACCGCAGTCAAGCTGAGTTGACTGAAGCCCGGAAGCTCCTGCAAGCGGTTCACGCCAGACTGGCCCCATTGATGGCAGCCGCAGACCAGGTGGAGGTGACGGCCCTTGGACGCGCCATTGAACGGTCCGACGATCGTCGAGCAGTTGAGCGCAAGATTCAGTCTGCCGAGCAGGATTTGACACAGGCAGCGGACGGCTTGTCATTGGAAGACCTGCGAACAGAAAGCGAAAGCGTCGGAGCTGACGAGCTCAAGGCTGAGCTCGATCGCTTGGCTGCGGCTTCGCGCGACGTGGTGAATCAGATCGCCTCGCTAAGCAACGAGTTCGGCGCGCAGAAGATCGCCCTTGATGCCCTGGACGGGACTGACCAGGCAGCCCGAGCCGAGGCGCAGAGACAGGAGGCGATTGCTGCCATGGCAGATGCTGCTGAGCGCTACCTACGGCTGCAGACGGCTGCGCGACTTCTGAAGTGGTCAATCGAGAAGTTTCGCGAGACCAAGCAGGGCCCCATGCTGGCTAAGGCATCCACCATCTTCAATGGGCTGACGATGGACT
Source organism: Akkermansiaceae bacterium (assembly GCA_026461385.1). Lineage (GTDB taxonomy): Bacteria > Verrucomicrobiota > Verrucomicrobiia > Verrucomicrobiales > Akkermansiaceae > Luteolibacter. Next base: position 1,702 of record JAPJNB010000051.1, on the reverse strand, counting down.
CCTTTGGGCGATTGCTGGTGGATTCTGAGGGCGATACCCCGCGTCTGTTCGGCGTCCGCCCCAGCGGCGAGCAAGTGGATGTGCCCGGAATGAGCGAGGGATCGCGAGATCAGCTCTATCTGGCACTTCGCTTGGCGGCGCTCGAACTTCAGATCGACCAGGGCGTCAGCATGCCACTCGTAGCGGACGACCTATTCATAAACTTTGATGACCGCCGGACAGCGGCGGGACTGAAGGTCCTGGGCGACCTGTCGCGCAACATGCAGGTTGTCTTTCTTACCCACCACGACCATCTTGTGCCATTGGCAAAGGAGGTTCTTGGTGCAGACTTGAATGTGGTCTACCTATGAGTGGGTCGACTATCTTGACTGAATTTCCAATTACTAAGGAGAAGACTGTGGGATTGGAAAACGAAACGGGTGATGTTCCTTGCGAACTGGTCGATTCCATATCTAAATCAAATGACACCGTTTTAGCGGCAAGATTTCTTTTCGGTTCCACGCCACGAAGCCTCGCAGAGACCACAAAATTTTGGAACTCACCAAGTTACATCATCCTTGAACAGTTGGTCTCAAGGGATCCAAGTACATACCTTCAATGGGCGCGTGAACTGGGATATGCAGGAGCAGTGCCTTCTGGAAGTGATTCGGAGAAAATCAAGGCCATCATCGACGAATGGGTCGGTAGTATTGTTAAACGTGTAGATGATCTTTGGAATAGTCACGTACCTAATTCGGGTCCTGTTAAATCAGTACAGGGTGAACTGCTGTACGCAATAAAAAATATTGAACATGCGTGTAACAGTGAAGACAATGGGTTTGATGATTATCTAAATGGTTTGAAAGACTTTATTTACAGCAAGATAGTCAAAAGCAAGCTTCCCTACCTTGTGCAAAAAGTTTTTATTAATGATGTATCTGAGCTGACTTCGTCTTTGCCCGGTAGCGGGTCGAAGCAAAGTTGTGAGTATTTCGAGTCACTGATTCCAACGAAATATTCGACCCGGTTGACCAGATTGCGGGTTGTGGTTCTCAGCTGGATATTGGCTCATGAAAAACCTATGAAGTATTCTGGTGAGGTTGAGCAGGAGTTTCGCATTTCATCAAGCCCTCAAGAGATATACAGGCCAAAGCTGCGTAAAGCAAAAATGCCAAGGCTGGATGAGTATGCGCTGTGGGCGGTTGATCTTGGACTTCAGAAAGAAAGTTTCAAAGGTCTGGCGAAAAAATCGGAGGTGCATTCCCACGTTGATGAATGGATCTTAAAGCTATCGCTTGAAAAAAAACAGTTATGGAAAGAACTTGTTCCAGAGAGTGGAGTCGCTTCAACTTTACAAGGCGAATTGATCCGGGCTGAAGGTCGTCTTTCGAGTGAACTGTTCCGAAACGGTATGATGAATTGGGACGTCTACTATGAAGGGTTACTCAGGCTGATGGGGGTGACCTTGGGAAGTTATAGCGGCTTTTCTGAACGCGTCATGAAAGGACTGTCGGCAGACATTGCTGAAGTTGAGCGGGCAGGAAAAATGGGGGAAGCTGCGGCAAGAGGTGAACAGGCTAGGTTTGAGGTGTTGGGCGAAAGTTTTTTTATGGAATCAGACGCTGAGAAAGCTTTGAACCGTTTGTCTGCACTTATCGCAATTTGGGTTCAAAATCACCCTGAACCTATTCCATATAAGCCACGGGATTGAACGGCAGGAGGT
>JAPJNB010000050.1 GCA_026461385.1 Akkermansiaceae bacterium | reverse complement strand
TCTTTTTCGTTTCATCGGTCTGATTTCGGAGTAATTCGCCCCTCTCAGACCAGCAAAAGTTTCAATAAGCTACTGGCTCCGTTTTGCGGGACCACTTCATTTTTGTCAGTGACCTTGAATTGCCAGCCTTGGTGAGGATGATCAGCCCTCATGAATTCCTCGCATCTGAATCCATTTCATCGGCCACTGGGCATCGACCGTTGGCAAGATGAGCGGCGCGACCTCGAAGCCGCGTTGGGCGAGCGAATCACGCTCGACGCCCTGACGGGACCTAACGGTCTGTTAGGCGGCGAAGCCTTGCAGGACGATGCGGGTGGGGCGGCGGGCTGGCTGATCGCCCAGCGCAAGGGTGGGCATCGGCATTCGGTCGACGACGTTCTAACCGCATGGTACGCGCTACAGATTTCGCCGCCCGTGAAGGAGCATCTGGATCTCGGGACTGGGATCGGCACCGTGGGCTTGCTGACGCTCTGGGGCATGGGGGCAGAGGCGCGGCTGACTTGCGTGGAGGCTCAGGACATCAGTTATCGGTTGTTGCAAGCGAATCTGGATGCCAACGGTCTGCGGTCGCGGGTGGACGCCTCGCAAGGGGATCTGCGCGAGCTGGCCTTGGGGCGGAGATTTCCGTTAGTCACCGGCAGCCCGCCGTATTTCCCGCCAGGGTCAGGCGTGTTACCGCAGGATTCGCAAAAGGCCCACGCGCGCTTTGAGTTGCGCGGCGACGTCGGGGACTATGCCAAGGCGGCGCGGCTTCATCTTGCCGAGGGCGGGTGGTTTGTGGTGTGTTTTCCTTCGCCGCAGAAGCAACGCGCGCTCGACGGAATCGCGGCGGCGGGGCTGAAGGTGGTGCGCCTGCGGGATGTGATTCCACGCGAGACTTTGCAACCCTTGTTCACGCTGTTTGCCTGCCAGCATCCGCAGGATTTTACCGGCGAGGCAATGGTGGAGGAACCGCTCACCGTGCGGCACGGAGACGGCCGGCTCACCGAATCGATGGCCAAGGTGCGCCGTGGATTTGGATTTGCCAACGGCGAATCGCACGGAGGATACGACACGTGACAACGCTCGACCTTATCTATCAAGACGACTTCCTCGTCGCGATCGACAAGCCGGCGGGCATGATCGTCCACCTTGGCCGCGAACCCGAGGGACCCGAATGGATCGCGATGAAGCGACTGCGTGACCAACTCGGGCGTCAGGTTTTCCCAGTCCACCGACTGGATCGGCCGACATCCGGGGTGCTGCTTTTCGCGCTGGACCAACAAACCGCGAGCCTCGCCCAGCAGGCGTTCGAGTTGCGGGAAGTGATAAAGACCTATCACGCGGTGGTCTGCGGCATCGCCCCGCAAGCGTGGGCATGCGAAACGCCGCTGCGGACGAATCCCGCGGACGAAGCGCTCCCCGCGCTGACCTCGTTCGAGCGATTGGACATCGCCCCCGTAGCGACTTTTCCAAGCGATCCCACCCTCAGCCTTTCATTGCTGAAAGCGATCCCACGCACCGGAAGGTTTCATCAGATCCGCCGCCACCTGTTAGAAGCAGATTTGCCGATCGTCGGCGACTTCCGCTACGCTGGACAGGGCCGCAGCTTCCAACTCGGTGAGATCCTCGGCACGGGCACCCGGATGCTGTTGTAGGCGAAGGTTCTCGAGTTGCAGCACCCGCGGACGGGGGCGCAGTTGCGGATCGAGGCACCAGCAGATGCGGATATTTTTCGGTGCTTCCCCGCGCGGTTGCCGGGGAATTGATTTGCGCTGGAGTTCACAGAGAAAACCTCAGGGGAACCAAGGCACGACCGTTGCACCAATCGATTGCCTCGGGTTTCCGTGCAGCATTTGGACCGGCTGATTCCATGCTTGCAGGATGTTTCAGTCAAATCCATGGTCATCACGCTGATGAAACGACTCACCCTTTCTTCTTATGCCTCGGTTTGGTTGTCCCTTCTTGCTGCCTCGCAACTTGCGTCGGCCGCGACGGAGACTGAATCCCAACCCTTGGCCCTCGGCCCTGCCAAACCCTATTCATTCGACATCCTCGTCGAGCGCGCCAAAACCTCAGCCGCTGGTGCCTACACCGACGGCGCGGCCCCACGTGCTGAGAAGATCCTCGACCGGATCGACTACGATGCGTTTGGGAAAATCCAATTCCGCTCGGAACACACCCTAACAGTCGGCCCGGCCAAGACACCGATCCGGCTTTTCCACCTCCAAAAATATGCAAAGAAATCGGTCGGCATCCACCTGATTGAAAATGGCAACTCGCGCGAGGTGCTCTTCTCGCCTGATTTTTTCAGCTTCCCCAAGGAGAGCCCGGCGGCAGAACTGCCCCATGACATCGGCTTCGCAGGATTCCGCGTGCTTGAGGCGGGCAAGGACACGGACTGGATGGCCTTCATGGGCGCTGCCTATTTCCGAACCTCCGGCGAACTCGATCAGTTTGGCCTGTCCGCCCGCGCTCTGGCCGTGGACACCGCCATGGCCGACCCTGAAGAATTCCCACGCTTCACCCACTTTTATTTCTCGCCGTCGGAGACGGGTGCTGTCGTGATCGATGCGCTGATGGACAGCCCCAGCGTGACCGGAGCCGTCCGCTTCGATGTCAGCCGGACCAGCGGCGTGGTGATGCTCGTGAATGCACGCTTCTTTGCTCGCAAGGACATGAAGCGCATGGGCATCGCGCCACTCACCTCGATGTTCTGGTTTTCTGAATACTGCCGCCGCAATGCCACCGACTGGCGCCCGGAAATTCATGATTCCGACGGACTCGCGATCTGGAGCGGCAGCGGCGAACGGCTGTGGCGCCCACTCAACAATGCACCTCGGGTGATGACCTCCAGCTTCATCGACAAGAATATCAAGGGCTTTGGGCTTTGCCAGCGCGATCGCGATTTCGGCCACTACCAAGATGACGGCGTGTTCTATGAACGCCGCTCCACCTGCTGGGTCGAGCCGATCGGCGACTGGGGCCCAGGAATGGTCCAGCTCGTGGAAATCCCAACCGACGACGAAATCTACGACAACATCGTGGCCTACTGGCTGAGCGAAAAACCGGTCAAGGCCGGCGACGCAGTCAGCGTGGATTACCGCGTCCATTGGGTCAAAAATGAACCGCATCCGCCGACGAGCGCGACCGTTTATTCATCGCGCACGGGCGCAGGCGGCATCCCCGGTCATCCACGGCCACAAGGTGCGGTGAAATTCGTCATCGACTTCGACGGCGGACAAATCGGCGACCTCAAGCGCGAAGACGGCGTGGAGGCGATCGTTTCCGCCTCTTCTGGCAAAATCTCTGGTGTGTATTGTCTGCCGGTCGTCGGCACGAAACGCTGGCGCGCCTTTTTCGACTTGCTGCCGTTCTCCATGGACCCCGTGGAACTGCGACTCTTCCTGAAGCACGACGGCGTGACCCTCTCGGAAACCTGGCTTTCCCAATACCACCCAACCGAGGTGCCGAAGAAATAGCCGCGGCAGGCTCATTCCCCCCACCCGCCATCACGCGGAACGCTTGGATGCTCCCATGAATAAGCCCTAAAAATCTTCAGTCAGGTCGGAACCCGCATGGGCATGCACTCGTTTCCAAACGCACTGATAGATGTTAGAGATCCGTTTGCCAGACGGGTTTATTTTGATAGACCCATTGATAGTAATCGGTGCGGACAAGCGCGGAGGCGGCTTCGGCATCGAGTAGCACTTTCGTGCGTGGGTGGAATTGCAGAAGCGAGCCAGGAACATTGGCCGTCACCGGCCCTTCCACCGTCGCTGCTACCGCATCGGCCTTGCCCTTGCCAAAGGCCAACAACAAACACATCCGACTCTCCATGATCGTGCCGAGACCCATCGTGATGACGTGGTGCGGCACGTGCTCAGCCGCCGTGAAGAACCGCGCATTGTCACTGCGAGTGCGCTCGGTGAGCGTCTTGATGCGGGTGCGTGAGGCCAGCGAGGAACCGGGCTCGTTGAATCCGAGATGACCGTCCGAGCCGAGCCCAAGGATCTGCAGGTCGATGCCGCCCGCCTCACGGATCGCTTGCTCATACGCCGCGCAATGAGCGGGAATGTCGCCAGCAAGACCATCGGGAATATGAATGCACTCACGCGAAAGGTTCACATGGGAGAAAAGATTTTCCTCCATGAATCGGTGATAGGATGCCGGATGTCCCGGGGCGAGACCGACATATTCGTCGAGATTGAATGAGGTCACGCTGCTAAAATCGAGCCCCTCTAAAGCGTGCTTGCGGGCGAGAGATTGATAAAGTCGGCATGGAGTGCTGCCAGTTGCTAGACCGAGCACCAAACTCGGATTTTCACGAACTTGGCGCGCAACCAAGCGGGCCGCAACCTCGCTCGCTTCTTCCGCAGTCGGCAAAATGATAATTTCCATAGTGGTTATAATTTAGGGACCGAGCCGTTTTTGAACTTTCGTTAGAACATCCATTCGGAATCGTTGGATGAACCCATCCACATAGTCTATCATGTCGAGCGATTCATCGTGGATCAATGGGGTGAGGTCCATCGCGAAGGCAATGCTATCCGCCCCGTCGGCGGAGTGCGAATCAAAGAACGTAGCATTCGCACGGCGGCGACCGAGAACCCCAAGGTCGTAACGCTTGCCTCCCGCAATCTGCGAATCAAACACGCCATTGATCGCGGCCGCAAGATCGTCGCGCGAACTCACATCGTGCACGACCTTTTCGGAATCGCTCATCCAGTCGAGATCACGCCAAACTTCACAACCATGAACCACCTCAGGGCGCTGATCTAACGGAAGCGCACGGATCGCCTGAATCACCGCCACGGTCACGCCGATGTGCGTGTCATGTTTGTCTGCTAAATTGTGCGTGTACACCACCCGTGGCTGGGTCGCACGCAGCAACTCGATCAAATCATCACGGAGTGCCACGCCGTGCGGGTCCTTCACCGCCGAACTCGGGTAGTCGAGTTGAGCCATCACTCCGTATTCACCGAGAACAGCCGCGCGGTTCTGTTCCTTGCGGCGGATCACCTGCATTTGTTCATCTGAAAAATCAGCAAAAGTTCCGATGCGCGAACTGCCAGCACCATTGGTACAAGTGACACCGCCAAACCACTCGCGCTCATTCTGATAGCAAGCGAGAATCCCATGGAATGCCATGAACTCGAGATCGTCCTGATGGGCACCGATGCCCAGATGCGTGACGCGCGAAAATGCCAGGTCTTCTACAAGCCCGTCGGGGATGAAAATTTCAGCGGTGGAGTTGGTCAGTTTCATAATCAACGAGTGACGGATTTAGGCAGGCTAGCAGCGGCCACCGCCTGTCCAACGCGCCGGCTTTTTTCATCGGGGAGGTGCAACTCGATCAGTCCTGCTAGATCCGGGTAATCACGCTCTAACACCGCCTTGGCATGATGTAGCACGATATTTCCACCCTCACCCGTGGTCACGCGCCCGAGCACGAGCACGTGACGGATCTGATAGAACTCCGCGTAAAGCGGCAGCGCATGCCCTAAATAAACTCCGATGGTTTCATAGATCGATGCCGCAGCGGGGTGGCCATCGGCCATCAGCCCTTGGACATGCTTGAGCCGCTCTGGCAGCCCAAGGTCAGCGGAAATCTCGATGCCTGCTGCGGGCAAGAGTTTGTTGACCGCCTGCTGCGAGAAATAAAGTGCTCCCACCCCGCAGTCGCCCGACCATTCATCGGCCGGAGCCTCGGGGTTGATGTCCACCGGCGCGAAGGCGAGCTCATTCAACCAGCCCGTCATTTTCCCAGCAGGATTGATGTAGCCCGCCGCTTCACTCGACCCCATCGCGATGCCAAGAAGTCCCGTCACCCCGAGTGACATCGCACCTGCTAGAGCGGTGATGTCGCCATCGTTCGCCACCTCAAAGGGCACTCCCCACTCCTCGCGCAAACGCAGGAAAAGATCGCGCGCCTTTGGCAATTGATCCTCTGGAATCGAACGCAGCAACGATGCCACCATGAAGCGGTTGTCCACAATCACCCCAGCAGAACTGCCACCGATCGCATCGACCCGAGGCAAATGCGCCGCAGCCTTGCGCAGCCCTTCATTGAGATGCTGGTAGTGATAATCAGGGTCGGTCTGGTCCTTTGGGTTCCAAGGAAACTCATCGCTGTAAACCACCTCGCCATCAAGCACCGCAGCCACCTTGTAATCGCTCGCACCGAGATCAAAGCCGATCCGGCAGCCGTCGAGATTTCCACCCAGCGCGGTTGCCGACTCATGAGCCGCAGGAAAATCCTCCAAACTTACAGCAACCACCTCGAATGGCTTCTCGTAAATTTTTTCCATCAACTCAACATCAAACGCACGAGTACCGTCTCGCGAATAGCGATGTGTTAGATGATCGACCACTTCGGGTGGTGCGCTCACCGAAAGCCGCCATCCACCCGCCGACCACAACAAAAATTTGGTTAGACGCTCGGCGTGCAACAAGGTCAAGGGATCGTTCGGTGCGCCGATCGCGGTTTGGAACACCGTTACGTGGCCGTTTTCACGTTCGAGTGCCAGCCGCAACATCGCAGGATCACCCACAAGGAGCGCCGCCGTCACTTGATTCCGGTGCAGCAGCCCAAGCGGATAGAAACAAAGGTCCAGCGGCGCCTCAAGGGGATTGAACGATGACATGGTGTTTGGAATTCGGTCGCGGTTAGGTTTTTGGAATATTCGAGCATTGCGGCCGAAATTCAGAGTTTTTGTTTGGCTGATCATTGCCAAGCATTCCCGCAACGGGCAAGTGTTTAGATCACCTAAGACCTCCGTTCGGCTCACGCTTCGGATGGGACCACCCTTCCTGCTCTTCCGAAAGGACTGATGCTTAGAGAACTGGTAAGCAGGAACCGGCAAGGTTCAGGCCAATGGTTCGCAAGAATCATCCTGCCTTTTCTGCTGGGTCGGAGGCAGGTTGGACGGGATGCAGGGTCGCAAATCCTCAACCAAAGAGAAAACCCGGAACCAAGGGGGCGCTTGCCACCAGCTCGCGATGACGAATCATGCGACTCCGAATATCAGCAACGTTCTAACGTGCTCACGCCACTCTTGCGTTCAAACTACGCCCTTTGAGCGTTATCCACTGCGCGCGACCCACACGCGACGCCCGTGGCGGGCATTGATGTTGGAACCTAAGCAAACAGAAAACGCATCAAGCGAGCCCACCTCGGCTCCGGACTTGTTCAACCAAACGGCGCTGTCGAAGTCTTCGCTACCGCTCAGCCTTCGCAGCACCCTTTATTAGTATATTAACATCGCCGCGAGCAGGGAGACTGCATACGACTCTGCTAGTGTAATCTCATTCCATTGGCATAGAGATGGGAAAAGTCTGTTCCAAAGCGCACGCACGATATACATGCTTGCGACAATTCCAAGCACAGCCGAAGTGAGGCCTATCACATCCTGGAGGACTACACTTTCCGGAAACCAGGTCTTGACGTGGGAGGGCGTCAGATCGTGGGGATGGATGGGATGGATGGGGTATGTGAGAACTTCTAATCCGATGAATGCGAAGGTCATTCGGATGTTAAACTGGACGGTTACTTTCATGGTTGGTGTTTTGTTTGAGGATGTTCTCTCACTAACGTCAAAGCGCACGCACCCCTATCAGCTAGGGCGAGCGTCGAATACAGGATTCAGGTTGAAACTACGGGAGAGCATGTAAACAGGGCGGCTGATAGGGGTTGCTGTGTCGCGTCTTGTTGGGCTTCTTATTTTGTCAATGATGTTCAGGGAAAGTGAAAGCTATCCTAATTGATTCAAGGTTCCAATAGACGTATTGGCAATATCCATCATGATTTGTTGCATTTCATCTACGCGCCACGCCTCGCATCTGGCATAGATTGAAGCCGCTTGAAGCATCACAGACGACTTGCTATGGGCTATGAAAATATTCTTGCAGTAGTTCTTGTTGATCTTCATGCAATAGTTCGCTGCGGACACTCTATCAATTCGATTCAATGAACCTACATCGTGTCTGATCTCTACGAGTGTTCCGTCAGGTCTGTAAACTTGGATCGTCTCTGTAGCGAAGTTGGAACCTTGCAAAAACACAACGTAAGGAAAGTGATATTCGTCTAGCATAAAGTTTCTCACTTCATTTATATTTTTATAGACTCGTTCGATTGCATTCCCAGCGACCATCAATTCCTGATTCTTATTCTTCCCAACAAGCGTTCCACCCTTAATGTTTTCAATATCTTTTCCTTGAAACTTAGCTTCACTAACTAAAACAATTCGCCACTTCTTGTCCTTGTCCAGAACTTCGATTACTCCACCGTCAGGCTTAATCTTCGATTCCTTAACAAAAAGCGTCTCGCCCAATCTCTTATCTATGGATTGAAGCTTTTCGTTGATTTCTTGCTTCCTGATAGCTACCCTAAATCTAAATTCAAAATTTGGATAAGTCTCCTTCAGAGACTCGAATACATTCAAGCTGGCCTTGCCAACAAATTTGTCATGAACTTGAGCATCTTCGCCAAAGATTCCAACTACACCTCCTGTTGTTACATGTTGATCCGTTAATCTTCCAGTTTGTCTTTTGCTCATAAGGTTAGTTCGTGGCTGTGATAGGCTTTCTATTCTTAATAATTATTCTGAAGTATGGGCATTTGCCGTTGATTGACAAATCATTGTCATCATCACCCTTCCTAAATTTAATTAGTTCAAATTGGTCTGGGTTGAACTTGTGTAAAAATGTAATAGGGACACCCATGAATCCTGAATAGTCCATAGGTATATCCTGGGTCTTATCAACGTTTATAGCGTCGTAGTTATCGTATTTTGGATAATAAGATTCATTGCCTGAATACTGCTTGGTGAGAGAAATGTCTTCATGCCGTTTGAACGTATCTAGGTTAGTAAGCCATAAGCAATTATTCGGAGAAATGATCCTGTTACCTGCTGCGTAAGCGTAGTCCCAAGCGCCTTTGATAGAACTTTGCTACGGCGGTTTCATAGGTGTCATCGTTTGCAGATCGATGACAATTATGAAGTCAGGCCGCCT
>JAPJNB010000006.1 GCA_026461385.1 Akkermansiaceae bacterium | reverse complement strand
CGGTGATTGGCAGCAAAGCTTTCGTGAACGAAGCATTTGCGGCGGCGCGCGAGCGTTTCACTGAGAAGCGGAAAGATGGCGCGCGGCGTTTGAAGGGGAATGGCAAGGCTGCGGCCGGGGTGCTGTGGAGCGTGAGGGACTTGAGAGTACGAGTGTGATTGTTTTCCTTTATGGCTGATGGTTCAAGAGGTGGTCTGCGGCAAACGGGTTTGACCTGCGATCATTCTCAAAGGTTCAAGTTGCCCCTGATTCTCGGTCACCTTCTGTTGAAATTCATCTAATTTTGAGCGAATGGCAAATTCAGTTTGGAACTGTTTCTTTGAGAGATCATGCTCGGATCTTGCATGATTTAGACAATCAGGCATGCTTCTGGAAATGAGGAAAGTGGCGTTCGTTCTGTTGGTTCTTGCGAGTCTTCTAAGGAAGACGTCGGCGGATATTTCGGCCGATGCCGTGGCGGTTCTCTACAATTCCTCGGTCCCAGAATCTCGGAAATTGGCGCAATTCTATTGCAAAATGCGCCGGATTCCTGAGGAGAATCTGATCGCATTGGATATGCCGCGCTCTGCGGATATTTCTCGGGAAAGCTACGACAAGTGGATTTTGAAGCCATTGCGAATCGAGTTTGAGACGCGGGGATGGTGGAAACGGGAAATCGATGGTGGTGGTATCAAAGTACCTGTTAGAAATCAGATCCGCGTCTTGGTTGCCATGCGAGGAGTTCCGCTACGGATTCAAGCACTGCCAAAGCCCGAGCCCAAGCCTGGTGCGTCACCGCCGGCCGCCATCACCCCCAAAAATGCCTTGGAAGGGCACGATGAGGCATCGGTCGATTCTGAGTTGGCGATGTTTGGGGTCGAGTCCCTTCCGATGGAAGCTGCTCTCAAAAATAGTTTCTATCAGAGCAAGAAGTCGATTGCGGATGCGGCGATGCCATTTCTCGTTCTAACAGCGAGAATCGATGCTCCGAGTTACGCGACTTGCGAACGAATGATCACCGATGCGGTGGATGCGGAGAAAACCGGGCTTTGGGGGCGGGCCTATGTCGACATTGCTAACAAATTCCCCCAGGGCGACCAGTGGCTGGAGTCGGTGGTGAAGGCGACTAACTTGGCTGGGATTCCAACGGTGGTGGATCGATTTGATGACACGCTTCCGAAAAATTATCCGATGACGGATGCCTCGTTGTATTTTGGTTGGTATGACTGGAACGTGAGTGGACCCTTTCTCAATAGCAGCTTTAAGTTCCGCAAGGGGGCCGTTGCCATGCATCTTCATTCGTTCAGTGCTGAGCAGCTCAGCGATGGCAATAAGAATTGGAGTGGTGCGTTGTTAGAGCGTGGTGCAGCCGTGACGGTCGGGAATGTATATGAGCCCTACTTGCATCTCACGCATGACTTTTCGATTTTGCATCAGAGCTTGTTGGCGGGAGCTTCATGGGTGGAGGCTTGCTGGATGGCGATGCCAGTGACTTCATGGCAGGCCGTGGTGTTAGGCGATCCGCTATACCGTCCCTTTTTGCATCTTGATGGAGGTGGTGTGAAGGTGGAAGGTGATATCGAATTTAGGGCGCTGCGTGCTGCCATCGTCCAATGGAAGGTCAATCCACGCGAACGGATCGAGCAGGTTGAGAAAGCTTCTGAGCGCATGAAAAGTGGTGTTTTGGCAGAGGCGTTGGGGCTTGAGTTTGTTGAGAGGAAAGATCCGAAAGAGGCATCGAAATGGTTCCGCACTGCGAAACAGAATTATGTGAGGAATGAAGAGAAATTGCGGCAGGATTTCAACTTGATCGCCATCGACCGTGCGTTGGGTCACAAGGATGTTGCGTCGCATGATTTGTTAGAAGCACAAATCGCCTATGGTGGTATGCCTGAGGCGGATGGACTGAAGAGTTGGTTTGATCTCCTGAACCCGCCGCCAGATCCTGCAACAAATCCAGCGGTTAAAAAACCTTGAGATCCGTTTGAACCAAAATGACCTATCAATTTCTCACAGACCTGATTTGGCATCCTCCGCTGTTTTTGGCTGAGACTGGAGGGCAGGTATTGCCGACGGAATTGGAGCTTCAAGCGCTTTGGTTCGCAGGGGCTTTTGGGCGGGATTTTCGGACAACGACTGGTAAGAAGGTGAGAATTGTTCAGTTCGGTGAGTGGAATCGCGGTGCTGGACCTGATTTTGGTCAGGTCGCGGTCGAGGTGGATGGCGAGTTGAAGACCGGGGCCTTGGAGCTGGATCCCGAGGCGAGGGACTGGGAATTGCATGGGCACGACACCAATCCGGCATTTGGTTCGGTGGTGTTGCACGTCGTGTTTCAAGCGGATTCGCGGCGGCTTTTCACTCGGACGTTCGATCATCACGAGGTGCCGCAGGTGGTGGTGAGCGAGGTGCAACTTTCGGACGCCTTGAGTCGTCCGAAGCGTGAGGTGGCGATCGCCCATCCTGGGAGGTGTTTTTCCCCGCTCAAAGGAATGCCATCAGGAGCCGTTGAGCGGCTGTTCGCCGAGGCGGCGGCGCATCGAGCGGCGCTTAAGGCGGGGCGATGGTTGCGAGTGGCAGATGCACACGGGCGGGATGCGGCGTTGTTTCAGGCGACGGCGGAGACGCTGGGATATGGGGGCAATTCGTTGGCGATGCGACTGCTCGCGCAGCGGGTTCCGCTTGGGGTGCTCCGAGGCGATGAGGGGGCTGCGGAGGCTCTTTTATTTGGAACGGCGGGATTTCTCTCGGTGGATCTTCACGAGAAAGCTCCGGCGGACACGCGCGACTACCTGCGTGGCTTGTGGGACACATGGTGGCGTGAGCGGGCGGCGCATGAGGCGGCGGGTGAGCGCGCGATCCCGTGGAAAACCCATGGACAGCGGCCCGCCAATCATCCGCATCGGAGGGTGGGGGCCTTGGCAGCCTTGGTGCGGCTCTGGCCGACGTATCGGCGGCTGGCCTTTGCGACGCCATTTCTTGCCAAGCCGCTGGTAGATTTTCTCCACGACATTCAGCATGATTTTTGGAGTCATCGGCACACACTCACCTCGAGCCATGCGGCGCAACGCGTCTCCTTGTTTGGGCGCAGTCAGGCACTCGAGTTGATTGCAAATCACCTCGCGCCGCTGGCGATGCATGAGGACCGGATGGATCAACGGGCCTACCACCAGCTTCGGAATTCGGCAGCGAATGACAAGGTGAAGCGTTGTGGAATCCGATTGTTTGGCTCGTCTAAGGCTTCGTTGCCGTGGATGAGGCGCGTTTGTCATCACCAAGCGCTACTCCAAATCTATCAGGATTTTTGCCTTGAGGATTTTTCGGGCTGCCATGAGTGTCCTTTTCCAGAACAACTTGGGCAATGGAGGTGACGCAGCGAATGATGAAAATTCAACTGAACGGAAAAGCTCACGAGCTTCCAGTGGTCATGCCGCTGAGTGATTTTTTGGTAAGTATCGGCCTTGGTGGGAAGCCCGTCGTGGTGGAACTGAATGAGGAACCGGTGTTTGCGCGTGATTACCCAGTGACCCAGATTGAGGATGGCTCGCGGGTGGAGATTGTGGTCCTGGCCGCCGGGGGATGATGGGGTAGGGTGAACGCAACTGCCGCTAAATCCGCATTTCGAGAAAAATTTGGAAAGTGTGCCGAATCGACTTGACCCCAAAATTTCCAGTGTTCATTCTCTGCCGCCCCGCCCCGAAAGGGGTGGTTTCATTGCTTCTTTTTCAAGAGATGCGGGTGAATTTAGGGGAATTCCGGCGTAGCTCAGCGGCAGAGCGGGTGACTGTTAATCACTAGGTCGTAGGTTCGATCCCTACCGCCGGAGCCATTTTAGATCGCTAACCCTCAAAGGGTTTTGGAGATTTAATTGAACAAAATTCAGACCACTTCCGGCATTGGTGTCATCTCCGTGGACTGGGTGGAGAAAGTATGTCGCGGCATCGCAGAACGATGTGGCGGATCAGGCAAAAACTATTGCGAGAATGGCCGGCAGTGTTGGCGTGGCGGGATGATTCATTTCGTGTCGTGAACCTTAATCCTAAAAAGGAAAATGGAAAGATCGCCAGCACGCGGCAAGTGACGTAAGCTCAAGGCCATGAATACTCCAGCGAGCTTGATTTGTGTTAACCCCGTGGGTGAGTCGAAAAACGCCCCTCAATACCCACCTGAAACTTGGCCTCTGGACACTCCCGGCGGACGCT
>JAPJNB010000049.1 GCA_026461385.1 Akkermansiaceae bacterium | reverse complement strand
GTCGGCCAATACCAGCACGATGTCGATCAACGCGCGCTCAAGGCAAGCCTCGATGACACGGTCATCAGTTGCGTGAACGCGGTGGGTGTCGAGATCAACACGGCTTCGAAACAACTGCTATCCTACGTCTCCGGCCTCAATGCATCGCTCGCAGAGAACATCGTCGCATGGCGCAATGAAAACGGCGCATTCACCTCACGCGACCAGCTCAAGAAAATCCCCCGCCTCGGCGAGAAGGCGTTCGAGCAGGCCGCAGGATTCCTCCGCCTCCGAGGCGGTGCCAATCCGCTCGATTCATCAGCAGTCCATCCCGAGCGCTATCCACTCGTCGAAAAAATGGCGGCAGACGTCGGCTGCAAGGTGGAAGAGCTGTTAGGCAACGAAGCGGCACGCAAGAAAATCGACCTGCAAAAATATGTCGGCGACCAAGTCGGCCTGCCCACGCTCAAAGACATCTTGTCAGAACTCGCGAAACCCGGCCGCGACCCCCGCAAACAATTTGAGGTGTTCTCGTTTGTCGAAGGCGTCGAAAAACCCGGCGACTTGCAGATCGGCATGAAGCTCCCCGGCATCGTCACGAATGTCACCGCATTCGGCGCATTTGTGGACGTCGGCGTGCACCAAGATGGCCTCGTCCACGTCAGCCAACTCGCCGATCATTTCATCCGCGATGCTTCCGAGGTGGTGAAGGTCGGACAGAAAGTCCATGTCACCGTGGTCGAGGTCGACCTGAAACGCAACCGAATCGCTCTCTCGATGAAAAGCAAAGTGGATCTCGATAACCGCCGCTCAGAATCCGGCGACCGTGACTCCCGCCCGAACCAACCACGCCCACAAGGGCAAAGACCCAATCCCAATTCCGCAGCCGTACCCAACAACGATTGGTTCTCGCAAGCATTGCAAAACGCGAAGAAGAAACCTTAAGGTCTGATGGATTCATCGTGTCACTTGATCCAGTGCTGGTGACATTCTAATCAAACACCCCTCATTCTAATGCCACGCCGCATCCTGATCGCACCCGACAAGTTCAAAGGCTCACTCAGCGCCATGGATGCCGCCGTGGCGATCGCTCGCGGGATTCATCAATCGGAACCCGATGCCGAACTCGATCTCTGCCCGATCGCCGATGGTGGCGAGGGCTTCATGGAAACGCTGAAACCAACGCTCGACGGGAAATGGATTACCTGTTTTGCGGTCGATCCACGCGGGCGACCCATCGAGAGCCGCTATGTGTTAGCCGCAACCCCACAGGGTCTAACAGCGATCCTCGAGATGGCGGAAACCGCAGGGCTTTGGCGTCTAACCGATGAAAAGCGCTTGCCCCTTCAAGCGACCACTCGGGGAGTGGGCATGCAGATGGCCCACGCCATCGCCGAACACTCCGTCACCCGCATCATCCTCGGCCTAGGCGGCAGCGCCACGACCGACGGAGGAGCCGGAATGGCCGCAGCACTGGGTGTGAGGTTTCTCGATGAAAACGAGATGGCCATCGATCCCATTCCAGCGAATCTTCATCGACTTCAGCGCATCGACGGTGGTTCCCGCCTCGCGTTACCAGAAATCATCGCGGCGTGCGACGTTGAAAATCCCCTCCTCGGCCCACGCGGTAGCACCGCAGTCTTTTCCGAACAAAAGGGCGCAAGCGCGGATGACAAGATCCTGTTAGAACATGCCCTCACCCACCTCACCACGATCGTGGGTGGCGAGGCATCTGCAGACATCCCCGGCGCAGGCGCGGCGGGCGGCTTGGGATTTGGACTCCTGCACTTTGCAGCCGCCAAGCTGGTTTCAGGTTTTGACCTATTGGCGAATCTGCTAGAATTGGAAAAACGAATCCGCTCCGCAGACCTCGTGATCACTGGCGAGGGATCGATCGACCACCAAAGCCTCAGCGGAAAAGGCCCCGTCGCACTCGCACGACTTGCCGTTTCCTTAGGCGTGCCCGTCACCGGATTCTGTGGCCTAGCAGATGCTGAAGCACGCAACAGCGGAATTTTCCATAACCTCCACGCACTCGCCGACACCGGACATCCTCTCGATGCATTGATGTCGGACGCCGCGTTGTATCTCACCCAATTGATCGCAAAAACAAAGATATGAACAAGCCATCCTTCATCACCCAAAACGAAGCCCTGCAAGAAGATTTCAAAGGCCGCACCAATTACTGGATGTGCCACCCCGAAGTCACCAATGCAAAGGATCTACAAATCTGTCGCGCAGTCCTCCCTGCAGGCGGAGCCCACGATTTCCATCATCACCCTGAACTGGAAGAGGCCATCTATGTGCTAGAAGGCGAAGTGGAACAATGGGTCGGCAGCGAACGACGCCTCCTCAAGGTCGGCGAGGTCGCACACATGCTGCCAGGAGTGGTGCACGCAACCTTCAACATTTCGAACCATGATGCGGTGATCCTTGCCATCCTTTCCCCAGGGAGTCAGACAGGCCCAATCATGATCGACGTCAGCCAAGAAGAACCCTGGGCTTCCCTCCGCTCCTCGCACGAGCAATGACCCACATCCCGCGACTCTGGCACAGGTGAATTCCAGCCATTGCTGGATTTGGCTTTGAAAAGAATTCTCAGAGTCATTAGCTCACCGCCGATGCACTCGGGGTACGCATCCAGTCCATTCACGATTCCGCCAAGATAGGCGTGGAGTTCGTGCCGACATTCTTTGGCGAGAATGGGTTCGCGGTGTTTCGTAGCGAAGATCAGATGGTAATGGAGGGAGGTGTGGGTGGAGGACATGACGGAGATTGGCTGGCACCCCTGCCGGGGTGCTGGATTTGGGGACATTGGTGCCCGGTGGTTTCGCTTTGCTCAACCACCGGATCATCGAGTAGCCGCTCATGATTCCATGGCTTTCCGGATCAAGGCGAAATGTCGGTCCCGCTCCAACAATTCCACCCCATGGCGGCGGGCGCAGGCTGTTATCAGCACATCGCCGAAAGGCACGTTCACTCCGGATCGCAGGCAAATTCTCGCGATCCTCGCGGCCTCCTGCCAGCACTCCGCGTCGAATTCCAGCCAGATGCACAGACTCCGCGTCATTTCCAAGCGAGCTTCCTCCCGTTTCCCACGGATGCCCTGATAAAGCTCCATCCAAACCGGATTGGTCATCGCCGCGAGGCCCGAGCTGACCAGGTCCGCCAACCGGGACACGATCTCCGTATCCCCCCCCGGCCTGCCCGCCTCTACCCAGGCGGAACTATCCACAAGACAGATGCCTGTCATTGGAGTGTCCAAATTCCAATTTTCGGTTTGCCGGAGCCAATTTCCTCCATGTCGCCCGCTTCAATTTCGTCATTGGTAGCGATGTCCCATGTGCCGAAGCTCGCCACCACTTCCTTCACAAGCTGCTGGCGGTTGTATTCCATCAGCGCCTTTACCACCGCCTCGCGCTTCGTCTTCGCTCCGGTGAAGCGCATGGCATCCGCCAAAGCCGCATCAGGAATATCAATAGTCGTCTTCATGGAATCCGGGTATACGGTAAAGCGGAATCCCACAAGACGCAAATTGAAGCAGTCGTTCAGCAGAAAGTGGCTGTGGCGTCTCGCCGCAGGCCGTTGCCGGAGCGTCTCGCCCCGAGCATTCCTCCACCGCTCCCTCAATCGCCTCCACCGATAGATCCGGATTCAGCCATTGCAGCGCAAGCCGCAGCCGCGAAACCAACACCACCTCCCGCTGAGATCAAATCGGCCTCCATGATGCCGGAGACATCTCATCCTGTAGTAGCCGGTGGTTGAGCGAATCGACACCACTAGATTCGTGAGCGAAACAATTCAATTTCCCACAATTCAATTTCCCAATTCAATTTCCCAATTCAATTTCCCAATTC
>JAPJNB010000048.1 GCA_026461385.1 Akkermansiaceae bacterium | reverse complement strand
TGAGAGGCTTCGTCGGGTCGGCGGCGTCGAGTTCCACGCCCCAAATGCCAGCCGTTTCCGAAACGCCGAAGTAGAGGTAGAGCCGCCCGTCATCATCCGAGAAGAGCATCTTGCCCCCAAGCCGCGGAACCTCGCCACTGGGCTTGAGCTGCAAGTCACCGATCTTCTCGAACGGCCCCAGAGGCGACGCGGAGGCGTAGAGTGTGGCGGAGTTGTTGGCGAACAGGAACCGGTCGCGATGGCGCACGACGGTGGGCGGGTAGCCGATCTCGCGCACATTGAGCGGATGATGCTGCCAAGTCGCGCCCTGATCTGCACTGACCCATGCCATGTCGCCGGACGGGTAGAGATACCATTTCCCATCGTGCAAGAGCACCACAGGATCGGCCAGTTCACGGAACTGCTCGCGATGCCCGAGCAACCAGCTCTCGCGGGCATCGGGTTCGCCATTGGTCACGTTGCGGGCGGAAAAGCCGATCGGGTAATTGGGAATTGGCAGCGGATTGCAGAAGGTCGCTGGAGGCTCGGCAGCGTGCAGCGTGAATGGCGCGAGCAGCAGGGTGGTGAGGAATGTGAGGGTGTGTTTCATTGATTAGAGCCCTTCGGGTTTCAGCGCCGCGTTTTCATAAAGAATGACGCCGCCGCGTTTCAGGATCTCTTTTTGCACGGCAGGCACATTCAAAGTGCGGAGTTCTGTCTTCGCATCCGCTGCTGTTTTCGCTGCGATGCCGCAGGCTTCGCCGAGCGCCATGAAGACGGGTTCCATACGAATCGTCTGATAGCCGACGTGGCTGGCGCTGCACGCCACGGGCACGAGCAGGCCGTCCACTCGTTTGGGCACGAGGATGCGATAGGGGAGTTGCAAGGGCTGGTGCTCGATGAAGATGTAGCCTTCGCGAACGCCGGGATGCGCGGGGTCGTATTTGTGGACGCCGTGGGAATCGAAGCCGAACTCGGCGACGGCGATCCCGTCGGGCTTGCGGCGGGGCAGACCAGTCGAGTTGTCGAGAGCGGCGTCTCGTTCCGTGAAGTTATACTCGCCCCAGATGCGCCGACCTTCGCGCACGTAGATGTGATGGGGACGGTGGCGGTTGTCGGTGAACTCGTCTTTTGGGAAGCCAAATTGACTCGCTTCATCGCGGATGGCCTGCGGCACTTCGGGGTCATTTTGGAGGAACCACAGGTAGCCTTCGGCGTGCGTCCAGTAGCGCTGGAAGATGCGGTCGCGTTCGGCGACATCGGCTTCGGGCCATTTCCAGTTTTCCTCGGCGAGATCGAAGGACTCGCTGGGCACGCCAGTGTCTCCTGCCGGATGCGCGTTGTTCAGTTCGAACTTTCCATTGGGCATCGGGAAGACGTGCATGAGCTTGGTCAGCTTCGTGACTTTGCCAGAACGCATGTCGTCGAGCATCACGCGATAGTCGTCGCGGTTGAACGCGGCGGGCTTTTCAATCGGCACGGCATTGGCCTTGTCCTTGGTGACGTGCATGCGGAAGCAGAAGGCCTGGATGCCATCGTCCGCCTCGCCGGTGGAGCCGGGCTGTGGATTGGTGTCCTTGAAACGAAGATAGATTTTGCCCGCGTGAGCTTCGCCATACGTTTCGCGGCTCTCTCTTCCAACGCGATAGGGCACACCCGACAGCGCCGCGAGATCGCCCTCGTAAGTGGCGTCCACGAATGTCTTCGCACGGAACTCCACCTTGGTTCCGGGCTGGGCAAGGTCTTCGGCGGTGATGCTGACGAGCTTCACCGTGGGTCCGAAGTCCTTTGGCTGGGCCCCATTCATCCGCTGGCCCCGCTCCGCTTCGCGCTCGATTCCATCGGCACCAATGACTCGCGCGGAGATGACGCGATACCTCTCGATCAATCGGATGTTTTTCTCCCCCGCGAGCATGTCGCGGAACACCTTCTCAGCGACCTTCGCCTCAAACATGTGCCCGCCCTGGCAGACCTTCACCTGCTCGGAGTTCTCGCCGTAGGTCTTCACATAGTGCGCGCGCACCCGCTTCACAAACTCAGCGAAGAGACCGCCGACAGCCGCCTTTTTGTAGATGTCCGTATTCGTCAACCCGGCAGACACGACGCCGCCCACATGACTCTTCTCCTCCAGAAGAATCACGCTCGCACCCGAGCGTGCCGCTGAGACGGCAGCAGCGACACCGCCGGGGGTAGCGGCAACGACGACGACATCCGCCTGCTCTGATTCTGCGCCAAATAGGATGCTGCCAATGGAGGCAAGGAGTGTGATAAGGATGGTGGTTTTCATGGGGTGAATGAGGCTCACGGGTTCGGTTGGATCACTGGTGGCATTACCTTGTCGGAGGCGGCAAATGGGGCACTTGTGAAGACGCAAGTTGGGCTACTTCGTCGAGGACGCGGAAGTCTTCGGCCAATAGGTTTCAAGGTTCTGAAGCCCCTCTTCACGATATTGCTGATTCGCCTCAGCGGTGCGTGTGAACATGAACGAATCGTCGGAAAAGGATTTCGTTTTTGCATCGGCCGCATCGCCATAATTCCACAACGATGAGAGCTGCATTCCAGAGGCTTTGATCGCCTTGACCTTGCGGACGAAATTCGCGTCTGTATCCCCGTGGAATTCGCCCATATACAGCACTTTGTGGCTTTGCTTCGCGAGCTTCACATGGATCGCGAGCAACTCTTCGATCTCGACGATTCGGTTGAACCTCTTCTGGGACATCCCGTCCTTGTCCTTGTCGAGGGTGATATGCACGCTGATCACGTTGACCGTGCGCGGTGAAAAGATGTCCATGATGGCTCGGAGTTCCTCTTCGCTGTCATCCGTCCATGCTCGCTCCGTCCTCAGACGATACTGGTTGGCTCTGAAATCAGCGGTGCCATTGGAAATCATGCGATAGGAATCGATGCTGCGAATGACTTTCTCGACCTCGACGAAGTAGGTTTCGACATCTTGGGAAGTGATTCGGTCAGCAGGCCCTCGCTGCGCCGGTGTTCCTTTGGAAGCCAACACATAGGGGTAACCAAGAGGAGGCTCTCCCTGCTTATCCAGATCGGCCGCAAGATTGAATTCGTTGCCGATCTCCCAACCCCAGATGGCAGGTGAATCTTTATACCGGCTTACGACGTCGCGGACATACTTGCGGGCATACTCCATGGTCTTGCTGGCCGGGTTTCCGATCTGGTTAACACTTTCGCCCACCACATCGGAGACGCTGAATTTGGTCCAAAACAGGTCGGCGATGATGCCGATGTTGTTTTCCTCGCAG
>JAPJNB010000047.1 GCA_026461385.1 Akkermansiaceae bacterium | reverse complement strand
GCGGGCATCGGGCGCACGGAAAATGCGAGGTGCAGCTTCAGCCGCCAGCACGATTTTATGGAGCATGAGGGATTTAAAAAAAGGAATCACGACGTAGGATCCTAGATCGCCATTTTGATCGGCTTGTTTGGTTGTTTGATGAGCTCATCAGTTTACAATACGCCCCACCAGCAACCCCCAACCAGTCAAAGAGCGAGCGTCTAACCCGCCAAGAGTCGCCCAAGCGGGTTACGTCAAGATGGAATCTGACTCAATGGTCTTCACAAACTTCACACTACCAAAACCCAACCCCCGATTGACCCGATTGACCCGATTGGTGGCTTGCACGAAACAGCGGCCCATGTGGTATTCATAGGTACTCAGCGACGAAGCCCACCAGTAAATCACCCATGCCTCTGCTCAAATCATTCGTCAACTAGAGCCTTTGGACGATCCTTGCACTCGATCTGCTTGCATCTTTTGCTCATGCGAGCACCGAAAAATCCACCGACGTCACGACCCTTGGCGTTTCTGGCGACGGGATCACCCTGAACACCACCAACATCCAAAGAGACATTGATGCCGATTCAGCAGCCGCGGAGGGACACTTTCTTTTCAGCCTAGCCGCTATCTAACAGGAACTGTCCAAATCAAAACAGCATCCGTACACCGTTCGGCCCTTTCTGCTGCGTAGGGTACGCTACTCAAACGTCACCGTCCGCGATGTCCGAATCATCAACCCTAGCACATGAACACTCGATTTCTATCAAACCAAAGGTGCATTGGTCGAAAATCTAACCATCATCAGTCGCGACTTGGAGATCCACAATAATGCTGGAATCAACATTGACTGCAGCACAAACATGAAGGCGCACCAATGCAATCAAATTTCGTACCGATCCGATTGATGGCTTTTATCAAATAACCTCAAAGTGTAATATAACGAAAACGGATATAGCTTGTATTGCCCTTATACCGTCGACGAAGGGGACCTTCGCCAAATACTAATCCATGATTTTAATATGAACGCAGTGGCGGCACTTATTAACATCCGCCGCGGCTCACGAATGAACACATTCCGCGAAAGTAACAAACCGCGTCAAACACCAGGATTGGTGCACGATGTAACGATCAGAAACGTCAAAGCGAAAAATATTGGTATGCTTGGAATTCTCATTAATGAAATCACGAACTACCCCGTGGAAGCCATCACCCTAAAAAACATGCAGCTTGAACTTCGGAGTGGAGGCAATTCCCAAGACGCCTAGATCCAAGTCACCGAGAAAGAACATGCATACCCTGAATTTGAGATGTTCGTCAAATCCATGCCAGCTCATGCCATGTATATCTGGCACATTCACCGCATTAAATTCCTAAAATTACAAACCAATCTAAAGCATCCATACTAGAGTCTCGCCTCGGTGTTGATCGATGCGCAAGACATGAATGCCGCAGATTTCCCGAAGTCTTCCCCCTTTGAAGCCCATCGCTGACGCCTCCTCTCCTGAGCTCATTACGGCGCATCCACCAAAAGGCCAGAAGCGGAGAATTTCCCTAACCCCATCCCGATGAACGATGACGATTTTTGATGGTCAGGCTCATAGAGGCCGCATAGTCTGCCGCATGTCGAAACGGGTTTATGCAGTCGCGGGGGAGCTGAGCGGTGACGCTCATGGCGCAGGCTTGCTGCGTTGCCTCACCCAAATCATGCCTGACCTTGAAATCCATGGTGCTGGTGGACCTGAAATGGCGACAGTTGCAAATGCCGGATTGAAGGATTGGGTCGAAGATGCTGCTGTTATGGGAATCTGGGAGGTTTTGAAACGTTATGATTGGTTCAAGCAGCGCTTCACTGAGATGTTAGATGAACTGATCGAATTCCAACCGGATGTCCTTCTACTCATCGACTACCCTGGCTTCAATCTTCGCTTCGCTGAAGCCGTGAAACGCGAATGCCCCAACACACGCATCATTTACTACATCAGCCCACAAGTCTGGGCATGGAACAAGGGACGCCTTCCAAAAATGGTTAGGTTCCTTGACGAGATGCTTTGCCTCTTTCCCTTCGAGCGACCGATCTTTCAAAATGCGGGCCTTAAGACGACCTTTGTTGGTCACCCGCTCGTGGATGAGCTGGAAGAAGATCGCTTGGACCATGTCACCCACGACTCAAATCTCGTCGGATTTTTCCCAGGCAGTCGCGAGCGGGAAATCGCCCGCTTGTTTCCCATGATGATCGATACCGCGATGCTGTTAGCCACATGGAACCATTCGCTCAAATTCGAGGTGCCTGCCGCCTCTCCGAAGCTCGCCGAACAGATCCGAGGACTCATCAACGCGGCTAGCGCCGAGGAGCGCATTCATCTAACAAACGGCGGAAGCCACGCGCTCATGCAGCGAGCGGGTTGCGCGGTGATCGCCAGTGGTACCGCAACGCTTGAGGCCGCCTACTATGGACTGCCATATTGCCTTGTCTACCGTGTGGCACCATTGACCTACCTGTTAGGAAAAATGTTAGTGAAAATTCCACACATTGGGCTGGTAAACATCCTTGCTGGCGAAGGCGTGGTCGAAGAATTGATTCAAAATAATGCCGAGCCATCTGCGGTTGCGGAGTCCCTGAAAAGCTTCTTGGAATCTCCGGCAAAGCGCGATGCCTTGCAATCACGCCTCGCCGAAACTGCTGCCAAGCTAGGCGGCTGCGGCGCTCACGAGCGAGCTGCCCACGCAGTGGCGCGCTGGCTTGCTGATTGATCCTCGCCACCCAGCGCACTCTTCTCAACTTGCCCACAAGATTCACCCATCCTTCTTCCATGAAACGTCTTTTTCTCCTCGATGGCATGGCCCTCATTTATCGGGCTCACTTCGCAGTCATCCAAAATCCGATCCGCAACTCAAAGGGAGTTAACACCTCCGCCCTCTATGGGTTCACCAACACGTTACTTGCGATTCTCGAGAAGGAAAATCCCACCCACATCGGCGTCGCCTTCGACACATCGGCACCAACCCCGCGCCACATCCTATTTCCCGCCTACAAGGCCCAACGCGATGAGATGCCCGAAGAGCTCGCCGCAGCGATTCCACACGTCAAAAGCCTCTGTCGTGCATTCAATATCCCCGTCCTAGAACTCAACGGCTTCGAGGCAGATGACATCATCGGAACCCTCGTCAAACGCGCCGAGTTGGATGAATTTGAGTCATTCATGGTTACGCCCGACAAAGATTTCGCTCAGCTCATTTCCGAATCCACTCGGATGTGGAAACCTGGACGCAAGGGATCGGACCACGAGGTCATCGACCTTCCAACCATGTTAGAAAAATGGCAAGTCGAGCGACCCTCGCAAGTCATCGACATCCTTGGCCTTTGGGGTGATGCATCCGACAACATTCCTGGCATCCCCGGCATCGGCGAGAAAACCGCCAAGAAGCTCATCGGTGAGTTTGACTCAATCGAGAACCTCATCGCCAATGCTGACAAGTTGAAGGGAAAACAACGCGAAAATGTCGAGACCCACGCCGACCAAGCGCTGCTCTCAAAAGAGCTCGCAACTATCATTTTAAATGTTCCGATCGAAGTGACGTGGGAAGACCTCTTGCTGACCCCGCCCGAGGAGGGTGCGTTAAAAGCACTCTTCAATGAGTTTGAATTCCGCTCCCTCACGAAGCGACTTTTTCCAACCCGCACTGCGGACTCCGTACCAAGCGAAGCCCTCACCAACACTCCCACCCTCTTTGAAACATTCAAGACAATCCGAGATGTCGATCACCACTACCACCTCGCAGATACCCCCGAGCTCCAATCCCAGCTATTCGCCGAACTTGCCCAACAAAAATCGTTTTGCTTCGACATTGAAACTACAGGCCTCGACCGCTTTACATCCCAACTGTTAGGTGTCGCCTTCTCGTGGCACGCCCATGAGGCGTGGTACCTTCCGTATTCCGAGGCACTGCGCCCCACCCTCATCGCCGCACTCGCCGCTCCAGCTGAAAAAATCGGCCACAACCTCAAATTCGACCTTTCTATCCTCCACCACCATGGCATTCCGGTGGCTGGCCCCTTCTTTGATACCCTGCTCGCCGATTCTCTCATCGCGCCAGCCCGCAGGCACTCCATGGATTATCTATCGGAGATATTGTTAGGATACACCACGATCAAACTTGTAGATATTTCAAAACCCAAAGCAGACACAGCCACTGCACCTTCGCTTGACCTTTTCGCCCATGCAGAGAAATCGAATGCCTCCAAGGCCCTTGATATGCGTGCAATCCCTCTTGCGGTTCTAGCAGAATATGCCGCAGAAGATGCTGATGTTACCTATCAGCTCGCCGAGAAAATGAGGCCACTGCTCACAGGCTCAGGCCAAGAGACGATCCTCCACCACATAGAGGGCCCACTGCTTCCCATCCTTGTGGACATGGAAATGGAGGGCATCGCCATCGACCCCGCCGCACTTGGCGTGATTGGTGGTGAACTTCAAATCCAGCTTGATGATCTCGTGCGATCGATCCACCTCCATGCTGATCGGTCATTCAATATCGCCTCACCCAAGCAGCTTGGCGAAATTCTCTTCGACCAACTCGGCCTCGCCGAGAAGGCAAAGAAAACCAAAACCGGACAATACAAGACCGACGAGCAAACACTCGCTACGCTTGAGGGCAAGCACCCGATCATCGCCGACATCCTCTCATGGCGCGAAGCAACCAAACTGAAGTCCACCTATCTTGATGCGTTACCCACGCACATCGTCGCGGAAACGGGCCGCGTGCATACGCACTTCCACCAACTCATCGCAGCCACTGGGCGCCTTGCCTCATCAGACCCAAACCTCCAAAACATCCCCGTCCGCTCCGAGGCTGGGCGCAAGATTCGCAAGGCCTTTGTCCCTCGGCAACCAAGCACGATCTATCAGATTTTATCTTGTGACTACTCGCAAATCGAGCTCCGCGTGATGGCCGCGCTATCGCAAGATGCTACCATGATTGAGGCATTCCAAAACAATGCCGACATCCACACGATCACGGCTGCCAAGGTGTTCGGTGTTGATCTGCTAGCCGTGAGTTCCGACATGCGGCGAACGGCGAAGATGGTCAATTTCGGGATCATTTATGGCATCTCCGCATTTGGGCTCAGCCAGCGACTTTCCATCCCACGCACCGAGGCAGCCAGCATCATCGATGCGTATTTCCGCGAGTATCCTGCCATCCGCCAGTTCATGGATCGCATGGTCAACGTGGCTCGCGAGGCCGGTTATGTCGAAACGCTCAGCGGCCGCCGACGTTACTTTCCCGATTTGAATTCTGGCAACCAGAACCTCCGCAGCATCGCCGAACGCGCCGCAATCAACATGCCCATTCAAGGCACCTCCGCAGACATGATCAAACTCGCGATGATCCGCATCGCCAACCTCCTAACAGAGAAACCGTATCGGACAAAGATGCTTCTCCAGGTGCATGACGAATTGGTCTTCGACCTCGCGCTCGATGAGCAAGAGGAACTCGTTCCCAAAATTCTGCATGCCATGAGAACCGCTCTGCCTCTGCCGAACGGAGTCCCTATCGAAGTCAGCTCGGGCGTCGGCCCAAACTGGCTGGCTGCCCATTGATTCGATGATCCAAGTGCATCTCGCGAAAAGCGGGGATCAATACCGCTGCAGCCCGGGGAGTCTCAGATAGTCATCTGCTAGAAGTAGCGCCTGCTCGCGACACAACTCTTGGGATGGAATGGCGCGCGCATCGGCAGGTAAGCCGATCTGCCTGAAAAATTCCGCGTCGTCGAAGCCGATGTCCGCTGCATCTTCAACCCGAAATCCATGGTAAATTCGATCAATCCTAGCCCAGTAGATCGCACCCAAACACATGGGGCACGGCTGACCCGTCGTGTAGATCTCACATCCTTCTAACGAAAAAACCCCCTCATGTGCACAAGCATCACGGATGGCCATGATTTCTCCATGCGCCGTTGGATCCGACGAAGCGAGAACTTGATTCCAACCCTCACCCACGATGACCCCATCCTTCACCACCACCGCACCAAATGGGCCGCCAGCACCTTGATTGATTCCATGGCGTGCCAGCTCAATCGCTCGGAGCATGAATTTCTCGTGGTGCTGCATCTTATGAAGCTGCCCAATTCGTCACCGAGATTCCACCCAAAAATGGTGAACTTCAGTGATCGCAAGCGCAGGCGTACTCGGCATTCAAGCATGTTGGACACGTGGCAAGGTTAAGGTTGAACTTTGCATAAACCGGCTTCGCATCTGGAACACTCTTGATCTGGACGACCACTGGGAGCTCCTTGCCAGCGGGTATCGCTCGATCCGAGACGAGTTTGTCGCCGTCCTTGGTGAAGGCGAGCTTAGTTGGAGCCGCGCGATCGCCCATGGTGACGGTGACGGTTTGTGCAGCGGGGGCGACGACCTTGCCTGCCGCATCCAAGAAGCGGACTTCCACATTCTTATCCTTGGTGACGAGGAACTCGACAATCGGCGTGACGGCATCGATAATACGTCCACCGTTTGGGGCTTTTACTTTCTCCTCGGCGTTGGCGAAGGTGAGACCTGCGATGAGCGCGGCGATGGCGAGGATTCTGGTTTTCATAATGTTTGTTTTTTCGATCGATTTTCGGTTTGTGTTTGCAGACGCCTTTGTGGCTGCGCGCTGTTTAGAACGCACTGCCACAAGGGAAGTTCAGTGGGAAGCGGCGGATTCGCGCTCGATGGAGTTTGCGGCGGCCTTGCGGCCGAAGGTGAAAAAGACGGTGGGAGTCACCACCAATCCAAGCAAAGTGCTCGTGATCAGCCCACCGACGATGACGACCGCTACCGGATGGAGAATTTCCTTACCCGGTTGATCCGCAGCCAGCACGAGCGGAATCAGTCCGATCCCTGCTGCGAGCGCCGTCATTAGTACTGGAACCAGCCGCTCTTTGGTACCGCGAATGACCATCTGCTCGGTGAATCTTTCACCCTCGTGCTGCATGAGATGCAGGTAGTGGGAAATGAGCATGATGCTGTTCCGTGCCGCGACCCCTGCCACGGCGATGAGGCCTACGAGCGTGGCGATGCTAATGTTGTTCAGCATCAAATACGTGAGGACGAGTCCGCCGACCATCGCTAAGGGAATGTCGAAAAGAACTTGGATGGCGAAAAACGGCGTTTTGAAATAGCCGTATAACAGGAAGGCGATCGCCAGCAGGATGACGCCGGTGAAGAGCGCGATCCGCTGGGTGGCGTCCTTCTGTGCCTGGAACTCACCCTCGAATTTGACGAAGTAGCCTTCGGGCAATTTCACCTTTTCCGTCACTTCCTTCCTGAGTCGTTCGACCAGAGTGGAAACGTCACGGACGGTCGGTTTGATCGCCAAAGCATATCGGCGCTGACTATCCTCACGAAAAATCACGTTAGGCCCCTTGGCCTCCCTGACATCGGCGACGAGCGAGAGAGGGACGAGCTGACCGTTGCTCATCTCGATGGGAATCTGCGAGATCCTTTCCGGTGAATCCCGCCATTCCAGAGGCAAGCGGGTGACGAGGTTGACCGCACGTTGGCCGTCACGCAATTCCGCGACTTCCTTGCCGCCGATCAGGGTGGAGAGCTGTTCGTTGAGATGGCCGGGCGCGATGCCATAAGCACGGGCGCGATCCCGATCCGCTTCGATGCGGAGCTGGGGAATCGACGATTGCACATCGAGCTTGGCATCCTCGAAGCCAGGGATGGTTTTACAAATCGACTGGATCTCGACGCCGATTTTCTTCAGCTCTTCAAGGTCCGGGCCGAAGATTTTCACGGCGACGGGCGCGGAAACCCCGCTGAGCATGTGACCGATGCGGTCGGCAAGCGGCCCGCCGACGACGGCGAAAACCCCGGGGACGGTTTTGAGTCGCTTGCTGATGTCTGCTAGAATTTCGTCGCGGTCACGTCCCTTGGATTGGTGCTCGCCCTCGATTTCGCGGAAGTCCACGTCGAACTCGGCAGTGGAGACGGGGACGACGTGGTCACCGCGTTCGGCACGGCCAAGGCGGCGTCCGACTTTCCTCACTTCCGACACCGACAGGATCTGCTGCTCGACGACATCGGAAATTTTGTTCATTTCCTCCAGCGAAGTGCCGGGTGCGGAGGTGACGGCGACGAGCGCGGTCTCCTCCTTGAACTTGGGCAGGAAATCCTTGCCCATCTGCGGATAGAGCGAGAACGCCGCGACGATGATGATGAGTGCCAGCGCGAGTAGCAGATAGGGCTGACTCAGGCCGAAGCGCAGCCAGACGTTTTCCAACAACCACTTCATGCCCCGGGTGACGATGCCGTCCTTGTGGTGACCCGCTTTTGGATTGAGCAGGAACGAGCAAAGCACCGGGATAGCGGTTAGCGAGACGATGAACGAGGCGATCATCGAAATGATCGTGGCAATGGCGATGGGCGCGAAGAGTTTGCCCTCGACTCCGGTCAATCCAAGCAGCGGCAGGAAAACGAGGATGATCAGGATCGTTGCATAGAGGATGGAGTTTCTAACTTCTCCTGAAGCACGGGCGATGACGGCAAGACGTGCATGAGGTTTTTCCAGCGCAGCGTTTTCCCTGAGTCTTCGATAAACGTTTTCCACATCGACAATGGCGTCATCCACCACCATTCCGATGGCGACGGCGAGGCCACCGAGGGTCATCGAGTTCACACTGATGCCGGACCATTTGAAAATCAGCATGGTGATGCCGAAGGAGAGCGGCATGGCCATGAGCGTGATGAAGGTGGTGCGGAAATTCAGCAGGAAGATGAAGATCACAATCGTCACCATGATCGCCCCATCGCGGATGGCATCCATTAGATTTCCGATGGCGTGGTCGATAAAATCCTTCTGTTGGAAGAGCAGCGTTGTTTCCATGCCTTTCGGGAAGGAGGGCTGGAGTTCCGCGAGTGCTTTGGTGATTTCTTCAGTCAATGCACGCGTGTCGAAACCCGGAGCCTTGGTGATGGACATGATGACGCCATAAGTCGGCGTCTTTTCGGGGCTCTGGCTGACGGTGGCGTCTCCGCGCATCGGCTCGATTCCCCAGACGACGTTGGCAACGTCACCGATGGAAATGGGCCGGTCATTCACCTTCTTGACGATGGTGCTGGCGATGTCGCCGAGTTGCACGGTCATGGCGAGGTTTCTAACCATAATTTCCGTGGTGCCTGTATTGATGAAGCCACCGGTGGTCGTGGACGCCGATTCCTTGGCGGCTTTTTCGAGTTCATCGAAACTGACGCCGTGGGCCTGCATTTTGTAAGGATCCGGTTGAATCTCGATCTGTTTGACACCACCGCCCATGTTGAGGATTTCGGCGATGCCGGAAATACTCTGGAGCCGTCGCTTGATCGTCCAATCCGCCATCGAGCGGACATCGCTCGGAGGCATGTAGCCGGGTTCACCCTCCTTGATGGTGGAGCGGACGCCGACTAGCAGAATTTCGCCCATCAGCGAGGCGACGGGGGTCATGAACGGTTGGACGCCTTCCGGGAGTTGCTCGCGCACGCCTAGGAGGCGTTCCTGGACCAGCATCCGAGCCTTGTAAATATCCGTGTCCCATCCGAACTCAGCATAGACGAGCGAAAGGGAAACGTCGCTGTTAGTCCGCAGCCGGGTCAGTCCGGCGACGCCCATCAGCGCGCTTTCAATCGGCTGGGTCACACGCGTTTCCACTTCCTCCGGCGAGAGGCCACCGGATTCCGTGAGGATGATGACCGTGGGTTTGGAAAGGTCAGGTAGTACCTCGACGGGCAATTCCGTGGCAGTGCGCAGACCCATGACCATCAAGCTCAGGGAAAGGCCGATGATCACCGCCCGGTTGGCCAGCGACCAATGAATCATATGGTTCAGCATGGGTCAGAGAGCCTCGGGTTCGATATTGGAAGAAACGCGGGTTTTAGTGAACAAGGACGCGAGCAGGAGGAGAAAAAGACCTCCGCTAACATACATCCAGATCTTGCTTCCACCGCCGGATGCAGCAGCCTTGCCGTCGTTTTTCGCAGCAGCCATTTCGGCTTTTTTCTCGGGGGTGAGTTCACTTCCGTCCGCCGCGTGTTCGTGGCCGTGTGCGGCGTCGAGCGCTTCCTTGAGCGAGACGCTACCGCCACCGGCGAAGGAGAGCGAGTAGGCACCACGGGTGACAACTTCATCCGCCGGTAGCAGGCCGCTGACGATTTCCACGAAGCGGTCGTTCATTTCACCAACTTGCACCGGTGCCTTGATGAAGGCGTTCGCGAGGTCGAAATGTTTGACGTAGACGAAGCGCTTAGCGGTGTCGCCCTGTAAGGCTGCACGCGGAATACCAAGAACGTTCGCACGCTTGTTCAGGATGATGGAAAACTCGGCGCGCATGTCCGAGCGCATTTTGAGTCCGGGATTGGCGACCTTGAAAATGGCGTCGATGGTGCCGCTCTCACGGTCTGCCGAAGTACCGAAGCGAATCATTTCACCTTCTAATGCCTGGTCACCGAGGGCCGCGATACGGATGTGTGCCTTGCTGCCGGGCTTGAGTTTGGATGCCTGGCTTTCCGGGACGCGGGCAATGGCCAAGACCTCGGTGAGGTCGGAAATGTCGAGTAGCTCCTTGTCAGGTTCGACCGGCTCACCGATGTGGATGTGGGATTCGACAACCAGGCCACCGATCGGAGCCTTCAGCTCGATAACAGGAGGCGGGTTTCCAGGTTGGCGGCTTTCGACGCGGACGAGGACCTGCCCTCTCTCAACCGTCTCGCCTTCCTTGAAGTCCAAGCCCATCACCCGACCTGAAACTCGGCTACTGACAACAGCATGGTTCTCGGGAATTTCCTCAATTCGCCCAAGGGCAAATGCGGTTTCTTCAAAGTCGGTTTCTTTAACCTCAACGGTTTCTATCCGGAGATTTTTCACGCCGATGGCATCAAGGACAATCGTGTTAGATTCAGCGGCACGGCTCATCGAGATCGCCAGAAGCAACGAGTAGCAAAAATAGCATAAATGTTTCATTAGGTATATTAGATGGTGGGTTTTCCAATGGCAATTTCGTAGCGAGCCCTCGCAAGGTGAAAAGTTCGGATCACCTCCAAGCGACTGGCGGCCAAGTGAAGGCGCTTCTCACGCGCGCGAAAAACATCTTGGATTTCACCCAACCCGGAGCGCTGTCCACTCTCAGACAAGGCCACCTGTTCTTCTGCTAGAGGTAGTAGCGTGGTCTGAATCTCACGCATGATTTGATGAGATTCAATCATCTCGGCGAGCGCGGCCTCTGCCTCAAGGCCGATCGCGCGATGGAGTGCTTTGACCTCGGCCTGCTTCCGTTCGTGCTTGGCGCTGGCCTCTTGAATCGCACCTTCATGATGATCCCAAAGCGGCCAAGGCACCTTCAATTGAAGGCCGATGATGCCCTCCCGATCATACCCTAGCGGTGCATCTTTTGTGCGATCCGTTGCTAGAAAAATCCCTCCCTCCACATCGTCATAACGACGCGCCTTCTCTAAGGCGACTGCAGCGGCGGCAGCCTTTTCGTCAAGACGAGCTGCATCCAAGTCTGGACGTGACGTGATGGCGATGCTGCGAAGTGGCAGCTCAGGCTCTGGCAAAGAACCCGTCACGACGAGCCCTTGCCTGGGGGCGATTCCCAAAAGCGGCTTCAGCTCGCCGATGAGTGTGGTTTCTACTAAATCAGATTGCCGGATCTCCATGGCCAGACTGGCGGCCTCAAGCCTAGCTTGGCTCGCATCAACCGGAGAAATTTCGCCCTTCGCAACCCGCTGTGTCAACCAGTCTGCGAGATCTCCCGACAATGCGGCCTGCTCGCGGAGCATCTGCCTCCGACTTCGCTCTGCGAGAATATTTACAACGGCGCTGCAGGCCTGCCCCGTCAGTCGCCGTTCAACTTCTAACACCTCATCCTCGGATGATTTGATTTCGATCTGGGAAATCTCTCTCTCCAAACGCAAGCGGTCGGTCACGGGGAACTTTTGAGTGAAACCCACCTCGAATTTCGATTCGTGAAATCCACGGTTCCCCTCGAACGCAGCTTCAACTTGTGGATTTGAGAGGCGTCCCGCTTGATTGGCTCGCCCGTGTGCTTCTTGAATCCGCAGGCGGGCGGCTGCTAGATCTGGGTTTTGTTGGTGAATTCGGCGGCCCACGCTCAATCGCGAAACAACCACCTCTGGATCTGCAAGCAATGGAAGAGAAATGGAGGCGAAAGCCACCACGGTACATGTATGAAAGAATGACATCTATTTTGGAAAAGTTGCCGCTGAAATATGCGACAGAGTTCATGATCGAACGAAGAGCAAGATGGGTACGATGAGCCACATCCTGAAACGAGGGCGCAACTCAATGGCGCGCCGAGTCATCGCAGAGCGATGCTTAGATCAATGGTGGCTTTTCCGAGCCCAACTCGGGGGCCTCGGGCGGAATCGTTCGTTCCTCTTGAAAACCCGAATAAGATGACTCGAGAATCCCGACTTTGCATTCCGGATGATTTTCGAAGGCAAAAGCCACGCCCTGCGAACAGCAACTGCCATGATGGTGGTGATCCTGCGGGCAGCCATCATCTGGATGATGCTCTTCGGGACCGGACGGATCCTGATGCTCATCACAACAGGCATGGGCCGCCTTGGCGCAAACCTCAGCATGGCTCGTGAGCGATGCGAGGACGCGGACATTCAGTCCCGCAAATACGCAAGCCAACATAAGACATGTCAAAAATAATTTCATCGACGAACAGACCTTCCACGAGCACCCCGACAGGTTCAAGCAGAAATCCCGCTTGGCGATGCCGAAACTTGTGGCAAATTGGCTCTATGGAAGATGACGAATCCACGCGCTACGGGAAACAATTGATCTTCAGGCGATCCGGAAATCCGCGTGAGGTCCTCGAATTGGAGACTGACTCCCTGATCTCCCAAGCACTGGAGCCCGGCCATGTCTTGGTCCGCATACTCGCCGCCCCCATCAATCCCGCGGATCTCAATTTCATCGAGGGAACCTACGGCATCAAGCCCACCCTGCCAGCGACCCCCGGCATCGAAGGCCATGGAGTGGTCGAGTTGAGTGACTCCGCAGAATTTGATGCTGGGGACCTGGTAATCTTTCTTCGTCGTGCCTCGACATGGTCGTCGCACACCACGGTTCCCGGAGACTCACTTTTCAAAGTTCCAAATGGCATCGATCCCATGCAAGCGGCGATGCTTAAGGTCAATCCAGCAACCGCATGGCAATTGCTTCATGGTTTCGATCTGTTAGAACGTGGCGCATGGATCGTGCAAAACGCAGGAAATTCCGGCGTCGGGCGATGCGTGATCCAACTGGCCCAGCACCTTGGGATACGCACCATTTCTTTCGTCCGGCGACCTGAGTGCGTTGGTGAGCTTAAAAAACTCGGCGGCGACCACGTGCTCCTCGACAACGACGACAACCATGCGGCAGCCCGCGAAATTCTCGGTGGTGCAAGTGCTGCGCTTGCGTTCAATGCGGTGGGCGGCGACAGCGCACTTCGGTTAATGAAGCTCCTCCGTGAAAGTGGCCACCACATCACCTACGGCGCGATGGCGCGCAAGCCTCTAACCATTCCTAACGGCATGTTGATTTTCCGAGACATTCAAGTGCGTGGCCTTTGGGTGACGCGGTGGATCGAAAACACGCCGGCGGAGACCGTGCAGTCGGTCTATCGAAATCTAGCAGATCTTGTCGTGGCCGGAAAACTCCATCAACCGATTGATTCCACCTTTCCCATCGAACAGTTCCACGAGGCGCTCGCTCGAGTCGGTGCGACGGATCGATCTGGGAAGGTTCTCTTAATCCCGTAAATTCCCGGCCTGCCGCGGTGCTTAAATTTCCGCCAAAACCTCGCCGAACACCGTGAGGGTGTCGTCCAAATCCGCCTCGGTGTGCGCGAGTGAAAGAAACCCAGTTTCATAGGGTGAAGGTGCGAGATAGATGCCCTTGTCGAGGCAGCCCCAGAAGAACTTTTTGAAGAACTCGAGGTCTTGCTTCATCACATCGCTGACGTTAACGATTTCGCGTTCCGTGAAGAAGAGACAGAACATCGACCCGGCACGATTGAAGCGGTGAGGCACCCCTTTTTTGGTTAGAAGTTGGCGCAAACCTTGTTCGAAGTGCGCACCCAGCGAATCGAGCCGCGCGAAGCCCGAGCGGTTTTTTAACTCACGCAACTGCGCAAGGCCCGCCGCCATTGCGAGCGGATTTCCACTGAGCGTGCCAGCCTGATAGACGGGGCCGAGCGGCGCGAGGAAATCCATCACATCGGCCCGCCCACCAAACGCGCCCACCGGCAATCCACCGCCGATCACCTTGCCAAAGCAACTCAGATCCGGTGTGAGGCTCTCGAGTCCTTGCACTCCCGCTTGGCCGAGTCGGAACCCCGTCATCACTTCGTCGAAAATCAACAAGGCCCCGTACTTTTTCGTGATGGACGAAAGCAGATCGAGATAGCCCGCCCTCGGAAAAACCAACCCTGCGTTTGCAGGATAAGACTCCACGATGATCGCCGCGATCTCCTCGCCGCGATTCACGAACACGGCCTCCAATGCCTCGGGATCATTGTAGGGCAGCACGATCGTTTTCTCTGCAAATGACCGCGGAACCCCCGCCGAGTCCGGCTCGCCATGCGTGAGGGCACCCGACCCCGCAGCAACTAACAAAGAGTCACTGTGGCCGTGATAACAACCGTCGAACTTTACGATGCAATCCCGCTTGGTAAACCCACGCGCCAAGCGAATGGCCGACATCGTCGCTTCGGTACCCGAGTTGCACATCCGGACTTTTTCCACCGACGGCACCCATTCACAAATCGTGCGAGCCATCTCGACTTCGAAAAGATTTGGGATGCCAAACGAAATGCCGCTCTTGGCCACCTCGTGAATCGTGTTGGTGATGGCGACCGGCGCGTGACCCAAAATGTTAGGCCCCCACGATCCGATGTAGTCGATGTAGTGCTTGCCATCGATATCCTCGATCCGGCAACCCGCGGCGCGACGGACGAAAAATGGCTCACCACCCACATTTCGGAATGCACGGACAGGAGAATTCACGCCGCCAGGGATCACCTGCTTGGCGGCAGCGAACATTTTTTGGGAGAGCGGACCTTGCGTATTCATGCGCGAACCATGAATGAGGAATTGCAAACGTCCAACCGCGAAGCGCAGGAAATGAGCGAAAAAATGAGACCAATCCACTTCGATCGCATGCCAGTCGGCCTAGTTCCGAAGAAATTCCGAGGTTTCACAATTCGGAATCCGTGCTTTGTTGGTTCATGGCTCTTCATTGTCCAGACACCCTGACCGCTGTGGCAGATCTCTTCATGGAGATGACACCCGAGAAGCTCAGTCGTCTTGGCGACATTTATAGCCCTGGAATTCAATTTCACGACCCCATCCACGAAGCGTGTGGACTGAACTCCCTCAAGCTCGTCCTTTCCAAATGGTTCGAAAAAATGCCCAAGGTTTCATTCAAGGTACTCGATGCCCATGGCGACGACCTCACGGGCTTCCTCCTGTGGACGATGCGCTATGGAGCCGACGGCGACGAGCGGCTGATTCACGGCATGAGCCATTTCCGCTTCGCGCCCGACGGGCGAATTCGTGAGCAGCGAGACCAGTGGGATGCGTCGTTTGTGCTTTATGGCGAGCAACCGATCCTTGGCTGGCTGATGCACAAGATCAAACGCCGCGCACAAATTACCCCTGAAAGACGCGGCAAACGAATCCCTCGCAAACCGTAACCTCGCGCCCAACACCTCGCACATAAACTCCCCGAGGAAAGTACTGGATCCTTAGTAACTCAAGGACATCGGCTCGTGGAGAATCTGGCACTTCAAATTTCATCACACCACGCTCGTGCAGATCCAGCGCAGCGAGCAGCAGTGGTGCCGCAAACGACTGGGTTTCTAACACCCTCGAGCCCGCACGCAGCAGGGCCTCTGCGCGTTTCGCGTAAGTCGGCAGATCTGCTAGAATCGCAAGTTTGAGCAAATTCTCAGCCGCAAGGTGATTCGGTGATGGCTCAGCCCCATCGTAATCCTCGCGGATTACTAACAAAGGTTCACCCGCAAGCTCCGAGCGCATGACGTACCCCGCTTGGGCGACGTCCCAGAACCCCTCATCGAGCTTCTCTTGAAGCTCAATCGCCCACACCAACCACCCCGCATCTGGCGAAATCGCATGCAGTTCGATCAGCCCAGAAATCAAGAACACATAGTCCGCTGGAAACCCCTCGACCTTGCCCCGCTGACCACGATAGGCGCGGAACAACGAATCCCCGTCCCACAGCTCCTTTTTCAAAAACTCCGCTGCCTCATTCGCCGCTTGTGCCAGATGATCGCCGCCCAGCACCCGTGCTCCGCGGGCCAACGCGCCGATCACCAAGCCATTCCAAGCCGTCACGATCTTATCATCACGGTGAGGCAGCGGACGTCGCGAACGAGCCTCCATTAGAATCTCACGACAAACCACCAACCGCTCGCGAATTTCACTCTCGGAGCAATCAAAACGCTCTGCCAATCCATCGTCACGCATCGCGCGAAAAAGCGTGTTCTGATTCGCTAAATCACCATGTGGGTCACTCTCAGGTCGAGCATTTCCCTGCGCCTCCACACCGAAAGCCGCCGAGAAAATCGCCGCGTCTCGCGGGGTCAACAACGCAAAAATTTCGCGTGCCTCCCACGTCCAGAATGCTCCCTCGCGCTTTTCAACCGCGTCCGCTTGCGGCAGGCTGTCCGCATCCTCCGCGGCATGAAAGGCGCCACCCGAATCACGCAGTGTATCTAACAGGTAACGGAAAATCCCCTCCACCACTTCGCGGAAGGCACCGTCCCGCGAGATCTGCCACGCATCGAGATAGGCCATCGCAAGCTGGGCTTGGTCATAGAGCATCTTCTCATAATGCGGCACGTGCCAGTAGCGATCCACGGAGTAGCGATGGAACCCGCCGCCCAGTTGATCCTGCATGCCACCTGCCGCCATCGCGCGGAGTGTGCGCTCGCTCATCCGCCACGCCATGGCTCCCTCCTCGCTTTCCAAGCCGAAGCGCTCGCTTAGCTGCATGAGCGCCCGAACGATCACCGGCCGCGGAAACTTGGGTGCCCCACCGAATCCGCCCCAATCCGGGTCATCAAGCGAGTCGCAGCGGTCCAAATAATCGCCGAATACCTTGGGATCAGGCAGGCCGCGCAGGGCGATGGTCTCCGACGCTTCTTTTTGCAAGCCTTCTAACACCCTAGCCGCGCTGGACTCCATCTTCCCGCGGTCGTCACGCCACAAGCGGCCTAACTCATGGCAGATTCTAACAAACCCGGCCCGTCCTTGCCGATCTTCTGGCGGAAAATACGTCCCTCCGACCACCGGCTTTCCCTCGGGTGTGAGCCACACACTCATCGGCCAACCGCCCTGCCCCACGGTTGCCTGAATGAAGGCCATGTAGGTGGCATCGATGTCTGGGCGCTCTTCGCGGTCGACCTTCACATTGATGAAATGATGATTCATCACTTCCGCCACGCGCTCGTTTTCAAAGCTCTCGCGCTCCATCACATGACACCAGTGGCAGGTCGAATAGCCGACTGACAAAAATACCAGTTTGCCCTCTGCCTTTGCACGTGCGAAGGCCTCGTCGCCCCACCCGAGCCAATCGACTGGGTTATGAGCGTGCTGTAACAAATAAGGAGAAGTCTCGTGGATCAGCGCGTTGGGCATTGCACAAATGCTACACCCCAGACGATTGCTGTCCACTCCTGCGGGCGAAGCTGCCGATCAGCGCTCGGGCGTCGGAGGCGCTGTCGGCGGCAGGCGCTTCGGCATCGGCGCGGCAGGTGCCAAATTCACTTTGGGCTGCTCCGGCGCACCACGGCGGAAGCCCAGCCCGAAATCGGTGGCAAACAACGTGTCACTTTGGTTTTTGAAAATGAATTGCAAATTCGCTTGGGGCGAACTCATCACGCTCACATCGCTTGGCTTGAAGGTGAACCATGCGGGTTTTTCACTAGAAACCTTCGCCGACTTCGACGGGATCAACCCGAAGGCATTGTCGTCGCGCAAATGCTTGAGCAACTCCGGCGACGCCTTCACTTCGATAAACCACTGCCATTTGGTGACCCCTTCGGCATCGCTCCACTCGTGACGCTCTGCGCGGACGATTTTATCTGCCGGCGTCGGCGACCGCCAAAATGCGCGCTGGAACACAGCGACGGGATCGGTGACCACGCGATTTGGCGGCGTTCCTTTCCAAGCGATCGCCGCAACCTTATCAGCCGCCGATTCCTTGTGAGGTGCCATTAGATACCATGCGGACCCTGCGAGCAGGACCACTAACAGAACCAGTAAAAACCAAATTTTTTTCATAGGTGCAGGAGTGAGATCGTTTTCAGAAGTTGGACCATCACATTTCACGCTGGCTTGGTTCACCCGTCCATCCTAATTCCATGATGCCGTGGTGAATCGCGATCCGCTCAGTGAGCCCTGGGCGCTTCGATGTGTTTGAACAGGCGGAATAGATCGCTGTTCGAGGTGAAAATCGCAGTCGTATCCTTGCCTAACGTCTTCTGATAGGTGTCGAGTGTCTTGACGAACTGGTAGAAATCCGCAGCGGATGGGCTAGAATTGTAGGCGGCTGCATAAATCCCAGTGGCTTCGGCATCAGCCTTGCCCTTAATTTCCTGCTCCTTGCGGTAGGCCTCCGACTGAATCGACAGCAAGTCACGCTCCTTGCGGCCGATGATTTTGGCAGCCTCGCCCGCGCCTTCAGAGCGGAATCGATCGGCGATCTGGTTGCGTTCCGAGGCCATGCGGGCATAAATTTTATCGATCACCCCGGACTTGTAGTTGATCCGCTTGAACCGGACATCGAGTAATTCGATGCCCCACGCCTTCACAATTGGCTGCGCGGCCGCAAGGATCTGCTGATCCAACACGCTTCTGCCAAACCGGATCGGTGGGAGAAGTCCGAGATTCGAGTTCGCGGCGGTGAGTGCCTCATCGCGGGCAGGCTTGCGGTCCTTATCGCTGCGGATCACCTCGATCAAATCGTGCGAGGCGATCACACTCAGCGTTTCGCTGCCGATGATGTCGTCCAAGCGGGAA
The DNA here is from genome assembly GCA_026461385.1 of Akkermansiaceae bacterium. Lineage (GTDB taxonomy): Bacteria > Verrucomicrobiota > Verrucomicrobiia > Verrucomicrobiales > Akkermansiaceae > Luteolibacter. The sequence continues at coordinate 16,858 of JAPJNB010000047.1, read as the reverse complement.
AGGGCGCTGCGTTCGTCGCGTAGCTTGGTGAAATAGACTTGTGGGTCTGAGATCCGCCAGCGGGCGAAGTTGTCCACGGTCACGTAGAGCTTGTCCCGCGTCGTCATTTCACTGGCAGGGCCGTCCCATGAAAGGATGCGTTTTTCGATGCGATTCACCTGCTGGATGAATGGCAATTTCCAGTGGAGTCCAGCCTCATTGTTGGCGGGATCCGAGTTGATCGCATGGCCGACCGGCTTGCCAAACTCGGTGATGAACACCTGCTCGGTCTGATCCACCGTGTAGGTCATGCTCGAAACGACAATGATGCCGATGGCGGCTAGAAAAAGGATAATGATAGTTTTCATAACTTAAGAAAAGAGATCGATCACTTCAGGTTCATGAGGGGAAGAAATTGCTTGGCATCCTCGTCGATGACGATCTTGGGTCCCAGCTTGGGAAGCACCTCGTTCATGGTTTCCAGATAGAGTCGTTGTTTGGTGATCGCGGGTGCCTTGTCGTATTGGACGAGAAGCTCCTTGAACCGAGCCACATCGCCTTGGGCTTCATTGAGGCGCTGAACGGCAAATCCCTCGGCGCCAGAAATCCTCTGGTCCGCAAGCCCGCGGGCCTTGGGTATCACTCGGTTGTAGTCGCCATTTGCCTCGTTGATCAATTGCTCGCGTTCTTGTTGGGCACGATTGACCTCATCAAATGAACGCTGCACCGGCGCCGGAGGATGCACATTCTTGAGCTGGATTTGTTCGGCCGTGATCCCCATGTCCAGCACCAGTAACACCGACTTAAGACGCTTGAGCGCCTCCTGAGCGATCTCGGTCCGGCCAATCGTTAGGACCTCGTCCACGGTGCGATCGCCAATGACTTCGCACATCACACTTTCAGTTAGATCGCGCAGAGTCGCCCCAGGGCTGCGGACTTGGAAAAGGTACTTTTCTGGCGATGAAATGCTGTACTGTACGATCCACTCGACCTGCGCGGCATTCAAGTCACCTGTGACCATGTCTCGCTCGAGGTCGGCCTCATCGCTCGATTGGTCTGGGTTCGTGGCGTTAGGAGTTCCGAATCCAAACTCCAACTTCAACTGCCGCCGGACGGGCACGATGGTCGCTGTGTCAACGCCATAGGGCAGTTTAAAGTGCAAACCAGGCTTGGCGATGAATTGGAATTTCCCGAACCGCTGGACCACCGCTTCCGATTCAGAGCTGACCGTGTAGTAACCGGAAAACACGCCGATCAGTAAAAAGACCGCACTCGCCGCATACAGGAGTGATTTGGGCGAGAGATTTAACGCCGGGCGCGGCAGCTCAATGACGTTGTTCATGGGTGGTGGTTTCATGATTCTGAATGATGATGGATGAAATCGGTCCGTAAAAAGGCCGAAATCGTGAAGCGCTTCAGCTTATCCACAGTTTGGGGAATTAGGAACCTTGAAAATTCACCCGAGTTTGTGACCCCATGCGATGGCTGCATCTATTAAGGATTCCCGAATGATTCGCTTTGACGAACTAAGTTTGTATTCGTAGTGAATGGTCAGTCGTATTATCCATGAACTGTCCGCGCTGTGTCCAACGAATCCACCGAGCGGCGGAGTCTTGCCCGCACTGTGGGTTTTCGATCGCAGACGCCGATGTACAATTTGGAATCGATCCACCGCAAATTCGCTGCCTAACCGATAGCGCTGGCATTCTTCGCCGCCGTGACCGCCAGAGCGTCGAGGCAGCCATGGAAAAAATCACGCGCCGATTTCCTCAGATTTTTGTAGCCCTTTACACGGGTTCTCTTGGAGATGTTGCCAACATCAGGCCATTCAGCTTTTGGCTCCTCAATCGCGCGGTCTACGAAGACGCGCCATCGCACATGGCGAACGACGCCGGCATTCTAGTAACCATTGACCCCGAATCAAAGGCCGCCACCATGGTGTTTGGCTACCTGCTAGATCCATTTCTCAACACCCAAGACATTTTCGAGTGCCTATCTCGCGCTCATCCCTACTGGCTTGATGGAAGATATGCCGATGGATTCCTAAAGGCCCTCAACCACCTTGAAGTGATCCTCCGCAAGAAGTTCAAAAAAGCGCGGCGCGACTCAGAGCCCCAGAAACCTTGGGAATTGACACCCCATCCTGCTGAAGATCTTGGCCAAGGAGTTCGAACACTCGATCAAACCATTGCTGAACCACCGCCAACTGAGGAGGCCACCTCATGAGTTTCCTCGCCCACTTCCTCGCCACCTGCGCCTTGGTCAGCCTGCCGCTTTCCGCGGCCAGCCCTGCACCTGCTAGCGTAAACCCACCGCCTGCGGAATCGCCACCTCCATCCGCCGAAACCATTAGGCCATTCATCCCCATCCCGGAAAAGTTCATCCCTGCCTATTTCGGCAAGCGACCCGATTCCTATCTTATCGATCCGCAAAAGCTGCTAAGTCCGTCAGACTTCCGCAATCGACTCGCGTTTCTGAACTATCATGCCAGCGACTCGGCCATCGACCTATTCGTATTCGTCATCGGTCGAGATCAGGAAATCCCCGCAGGAATCCAGTTAGATGAAATGATTCGGCGGTTTTTCTCCAGTGGGCGTCCTGCGGTGATCGTTTTTTACTATCCGAACTCCGTGCAGCGATCGACGCTCCTGCTCAGTCCTTCCATCGCAAGCACCATTCCGCTAACAGAACAACGCCGGATTCTTGAGAGCGCCGTGATGCAGGCAAGCCGCAAAACCAACCTGTCCGAGCAAACCGAGCAATTCCTCGTCCAATTATCGATTCGCATCTTCTGGATGGAACAAATGATTTCTGGCAAGTCGGCCCAAAGTGAAGAGGCACCTCACACCATTCTCAATCCCGCCCTCATCAAATCTGCTGCTAAAGCGGCTCGATTCGCGAAGCTCCAAGAAGTCGGCATGCGGCTCATGATCCCAGCGGCATCCGCACTCGGCACACTCGCCATCATTGCGCTGCTCGTGGCGTTGCGCCGATTGACGACCCGCCATTTTTTCCCCGTGCATCCAGTAGAAACCCGCCTCGGTGGTGACCATGCGGCAGGAATCGGCGCAGTGATCACCTTCGCGAGCGCCAAGGTGCCGCCTGCCTCACAACGCGAACAAGTTACCGATTTCAGTCGTCGGTTCTAACAAAAATCTCGGGCCGATCTACCAGCTTAGCCTCTCCGGATTTTTGACCCATTGAACAAGATCATCATCCGGTAAATCCGCTTTGCACGCGTCTCAATCTTGCCCGTGGTGAGATCAAAACGCTCTGGAATTTCCTGCCGGTGGATGTCCACACTCGCCCGAAATCCTCGCTCGGAAAAAACATCAATTAGAATCGCAATGGCCAGCGGATCGTTGAAAAGCGGATGCTCCGTGTTAATCATCGCCCGCCCACTCACCGCATAGCGCTTGATGATGGGCATCATCTTTCCTTGGATAAAATCCACGACGGCTTGCAATAACTGCGCATGTGCAAACTGATAGCCATCGAGCCGATTGACCAGCTCTTGCCGCGCCTGCTGGACGATCTCATCTGCCAGCGGGATGTGGCGCAGCGTGTCGTAGGTAAGCGGCTCAAGCTCCAGCGAACTTTGATACTCAAGCTCATTGATGATGTTCTGCTGGACCACCTCGATCGGTGCCTGAGCATTGATGAAATGGTAGTGGAAAATCTCCCGAAGCGAGACAAGCGCATCATAGGTTTTTTCCTTAAACGTCCGGTAGCGATTGCGGGCCAGTTCGGGGGAAAAGTCGGTATTGCGCTCTTCTTCAAACTCCCCAATGCCAGATTGTCGAATCTCCGCATTGCGAACCACCGCCTCGCGGCCACGCTTGAGCTGGCGCGCAATGCTCTCCGCCTCGTCCACGAAGAGCACCATGATGTGGAAGGTAGGCTGTCTAAATTGAAATGCCAGCGGCGTGCCCGAGAACTCGCGGCGCAAGAGGATCATCTGATCGTAAAACATCTTGAGGCACTCGACCTGCACGGTCGTGCGGGGAAATCCGTCAAGCACCGCACTGTCGCGAAACTCTGGCTTAAGAAGCTCGTGCAGCAAGAGCCGGAGCACTTCCTCGTCACCCACCATCCCTCCATCCGCCTTGATCTTCTTCGCCTCGGGCGAGTCTAACAGCTCACTAATCACGATTGGTGGAGCGGTGATACTGCGCACCGAGCAAATGAACGCCGTGTTCGTACCCTTACCCGAGCCTGGTGCCCCACCTAACAGGATCAACTCCTTGGGAAAATGTAGATTTTCTCGTCCAAGTGACTTTTCCAAGCCTTTCCAAACTCGATTAAAAATTAACTGGGCATCCTTGATCTCAAGGTCTGGATTTGTCGAGGTGACGGGTAGTTGATTCGGTTTCACGGAGATAAAATGGTAAGGAAAATGATAACAAAATGGCGAGCAGATTGAACTCAGTCGACGCGCTCGACTCCGGCGGGGAGAGTGACTGCTGATTGCATGCTTCCATCCGCCTGTTTTTCATGGCGGACATGGATCGGCCCATGCGGAGTGGGATACGTTCCCTCAGCCCATTTCAAATGGCCAAGATGCGGGGCGATCCTCACCTTGCCGAAGCCGGGAGTCACCGGGACGATGCCCAAAACATTCTTGCTCAACCATGCGGTTGGCCCACCCGACCAGCCGTGACAAAAACTGTGGCGGAAGCCAACATAGCAAAATGCCCCGAAGTCTCCATGGAGATCTTTTTTGCCCACCGGCACCCGCTCATCGATGCGCCCCGCATTCTCGGTCCAGGCGAGATCAAAATCTTCCCAAAAAGTGGTAGCCCCAACGTCCAGCATGCCGCCCCAATAGCGACTGATGAAATCCATTCCCGTATCGAAATCCCCAGACTTGGCGAGTGCGTTAAGAACATAAAATCCGTAAAATGTTCCTAGATCTTTCGTCCCATCCTTCTTGAGCACCTTGGAAGAAACTTCAGCAGCCTCGCGAAACCCAGCGATGGAGAGCAGAGCCGCAGGGGATTTGCGTCCGCTCGACTCCGGCGCGTGGGTCTTCAACCGAGACGCAGCATCGAGGCAAAGCCGCGCGGTCTCAGGATCATTCAATACCCCACAAAGCCTTGCACCGCTTTCCATCGTCAGCGCCATCATCGCTTGTAGACCCTCATGCACTGCCGTCTTATCTCTGTAAGTTGGCCAATCCAGAAAACGCATGCCATCAAGTTTTTCGCGCCCATCCTCGCCGACATAGGTCACCAAGCGCCTGAGCAATGGTGTTAGGTAGGGTTGTTGCTGCTTCAGATAGTTGAGGTTTCCATGGTGCATGTACCACTCCTCGTGAATCAAAATCCACCACATCGAGTAGGAGCTTATCCCATTCATCCATTCGGTGACTGGCGTTATTTCACGACTCAGATCGAGACTCTTCGGTACCACTTCGTTCTCACCAAACACGCAATTGATCACACTCACCTCCGGATGCATGTCACCCATCCAAACCAAGCGGTCACGCTTGATGCCATCCCACAAGTAGTCCTGCATGTTAAGATGAACCGTGTAGGCCCCCGTCTTCCAAACTTGGTTCAATCGTTCATCCGAGCTGCCGAACGATCCCACATACGGCACGTCGCGAATCGTAAGCAACGCCCGCACTTGACTGATCTCAACCGTCTGCTTGGGATCCACGTTATCGATGCGGACAAAACGGAATCCACTCGGGCCGATCGTGCTCTTGCCGAGCCACGGCAGCATCACCAACCGGTCACGCACCGCATGATCGTTTTGGGCACCACGGTCGCCGAGTTCTGCCATCGCCTCGGAAACCGACTCACCCAGTCTCACCCGAACCGAAACCCCCTTGGGCTGTGACATCGTGGTGAACAACTCGACCGACCCCGCGATTTCCACCCCGAAGTCGATGACGATCGACCCGCCAGGAAGGAGCTGAAGCGGCGGATGCGGATCCGTCAAGGTCGCCTGCCCATTCTGCGGTCGGAGCAGATTCTCCGCATTCACCACTCCCTTGTCCGACGCCCAAACAATGCGCTTCGGCTGAACCATAAACGAAGTCAGCGGACTTTTTTCCGCAGCGACTGGAAGCCCCGTCGGCGATGCCGCTAAAACCATCGAACTGACTAGAAAAAACGTTGGAATACAGGTTCGTAAGAAATTCATAAGAATAATAAGTTAAATCGATTAAAATTCATTTGAGTGATGTGATTTTTGGTTAAAACCAAGTGGTTCTCCGAAAAAGATGTCACCTCCGACCGCATTCTTTCCAGCAGCTTGTGAGTTGTTCAACTCCGTCGAAAGCGAATCTTGATTTTCGCATGCCGCAGCAGTGGCGGCATGGGTTTTGCGTTTCATGAGTTCACTGGGTTGAGAGAAAGGTTCGCGAAAGACTGCTTGCAGGCGCGGTGGACTGCCAGCGTTATTGTCAATACTCCTAACGAAAGTGCGATGAGCCGCATCGAACCCGTGAGTTTTCAGACACCGCCTTTCAACCGCTCAAGCCTTCACCCGAGTTTTCAAAACCACCGACATCGTCGCCTTGCCAGCAGTGGAGGCAAATTGGAATTCTCGCGAGCTTGGCCATGGCGGCGCCCGGATCCACACCGAGTTCAACGTATTTGGATTGCGCAAGCCGGTAAGGTTGGTTGTTAGACTTGGAGGATTTGACCATGACGATGGGTTTCGAGCGAATGAAGTGCTTTGATCATGCTCAGAAATTCAAAGAAAAACCTCCACAGTCTTGCCAAAAAATAGCATTTTCCCGCCAGATGAAACGCATCTTAAAAATCGACGAATGGTTTCACCCAGATGGCTTCCCGATCAGCGTTGAGCGCAGGGAACCGCAGGAGCTTTTCGGGCCCCATTCGCACGAGTTTGCCGAGTTGGTGATCGTGACGGGCGGCAAGTGTTTGCACGTGACGGGGCAGGATTCTTGGGAACTCACCGCAGGCGACGTCTTTGTCATCGCTGGCACACGCGAACATGAGTACCGCGATCTGGTGGATCTGAGACTCGTCAATATTCTCTACCAACCCAACCAGCTTAAAATGGCGCTGTTAGACCTTCCATCCGTGGCGGGATACCACGCGCTCTTTACGCTGGAGCCCTCATGGAAAAGACGCCAAGTCAGCAAAGGACGTCTGCATTTGAATGCCAAAGAGCTGGCTCAAGTCGTGGAAGTTGCAGAGCGTTTAGAAGTCGAGTTGAAAACGCGTGAGCCCGGATTCGGGTTCATGGCCACGGCCTCATTCATGCAGATGGTCGGACTACTTTCACGATGCTATGGCCGTAGCCCATCTCCAGATGTGAAAGCACTTCTGCGGATTGGCGAGGCACTATCCCACCTCGAACGCAACATCCACCGAGCGGTCAATCTGGAGGAATTGGCCAAGACCGCGCACATGTCACCACGCAGTTTTTTGCGAGTTTTCCACTCTGCCACTGGGACCTCTCCGCTCGCGTGGGTGATCGAACAGCGGATCAACCGCGCCTGCAACTTGCTCCGCCATACCGAACGCCGCGTCACCGAAATCGCCTTCGACGTCGGATTCAACGACAGCAATTATTTCACCCGCCAATTCCATAAAATGACGGGGGTTTCGCCACGTGATTATCGTCTGCGCCGAGGCATCAGCTGAATGGATCATGCAAAAACTGAGGGAGCTTCACTTGACCTCTCGGCATGATGGGTGCAACTTCCTCTCCGAAAGTGAAATCAATTTACCGCCTCTCATTCCTGCATTTTGCGCTTCTCGCGATCAGCCTCTCCTCGTGCGCGCCTCCCGTTCCCGGGCAGTCGGACTACCTCAAGGGCATCGGCGGGTCGATCTACCAACCCATGTCGGGCGGCCCACATCATCCACCTCCAGCCATCCCCGACGACGTTTCCTACTGGGATGGCGACGGCGTGAGCGGCAACCCGCTGATCAAGATCAATCGTGGCCAGCAAAAAGCGTTCTTCTACAAAGGCGGAGTGCTCGTCGGAATCTCGCGGATTTCCAGTGGCAAGGAGGACCACGGAACCCCAGCGGGAAATTATAAAATCGCAGAAAAAGACAAGGATCACGTCTCATCCGTTTACGGCGTTTTCAAGAGCAAAGCGACCGGCCTGACGACCAACGACAACGTGGACATCCGCACCGACAAGATCCCTCCGGGCCAAATCTTCTACAACGCGCCGATGCCAAACTTCATGCGGATCACCAGCGGTGGCATCGGCATGCACACCGGCTACCTGCCCGGCTACGCGGCATCCCACGGCTGCATCCGAATGCCGCACCAGATGTCGACCAAGTTTTTTGAAAATGTCCAACTCGGCACACCCGTGATCATCGAGTGAGCGACGAAAAATCATTCACCCCTGACGCTGCGACCACCTTGGAAATCAGCCCCACGGAGGTCGCGGCATGGATCCATCTCCCCCATGACCAAAGGCCGATGCTCATTGATTGCCGCGAGGCCGATGAATTGGCGATTTGCCAGATCCACGGCAATGAATGGATTCCGCTCGGCGATTTTCCAAGCACTGGGCCCGAGTTGTGCGGCGATGCAACCCGAGGAGTGGTCGTTTACTGCCACCACGGAATGCGCTCACTTCGCGCGGCGATGATCCTCCGGTCGCGTGGAATCGAAAACGCGTTTTCCATGGCAGGCGGGATCGACGCCTGGTCACGCAGCATCGATCCTGCCGTGCCACGCTATTGAGCAGCCACGCACGATAGAGTCGTGCTCCTGCCGCCTCGATGTTGATAAACCATCGCGGAACGGCATGCCCTGGAGCGCTGACGCCCCCGTCGGCACCGCAAGTGAGAAAACCAACGAAAAAGCCATGGACCGCCCATCATGGACACCGCATTCCCAAGCCAACGAGGACGTTGGCGCTCCCGCCAGTGCTCCTGAGTGGTATTCCCGCAGATACTTGTCGCACCGGTCGCCGACTCAATTCGGCTCTTGTCCGGAAGACTACCCGAATCCACCCTCTTAGATCAGAATTTCCCTATAGGTTCGATGCTCTCTTCTATTTGTATTCTATTTGTGTGGGAAATTGAATTGGAAATTGAATTGCTGAAGTTATCGTGGCGATGCAATTATGAAACACGTTTTCACACTCCTCACCACTCTGCTGCTCGCACCGTTGGCTGGACTGCAAGCCGCCCCGGCAACGGTGAAGCCCAACATCCTCATTCTCTATGCGGACGACATGGGCTACGGCGATCTCGGTGCCAATAATCCCGCGTCGAAGATTCCGACGCCGCATCTCGACCGTCTCGCGGCCGAGGGATTGCGCTTCACCGACGGGCACAGTTCCTCCGGCGTCTGCACGCCGTCGCGCTACGCAATGCTGACCGGACGTCATCACTGGCGGGATTTTCATGGCATCGCCGGGGCTTACGACGGGACGGTGTTCAAGCCCGGGCAGTTGACGATGCCGGCGATGTTGTGGCAACAAGGTTACGCGACGGCCTGCATCGGCAAGTGGCATCTCGGTATGGACTGGGACGCCATCCGCAAACCGGGCACGCCGAAGACGTCCATTCAACACACCGATTTCGACTGGACGAAAAAATTTCCCGGCGGCCCGCTGGATCACGGGTTTGAGTATTACTTTGGTGACAATGTCATCAATTTTCCGCCCTATGCTTGGATTGAGAATGACCGGTTGATCGCCGCCCCAGATACCACTCTTACCAACGTTCCCGGCAAGCCCAAGGAGGGGGCATGGGAGTGTCGGCCCGGCCCGGCCCGCTCGGATTGGGATTTCTCTCAGGTGCTGCCCACGCTCACGCGCAAGGGCGTGGAATACATTCAATCCCGCAAGGGAAAAGCGCAGCCGTTCTTCCTCTACTTCCCGCTGCCCTCGCCGCATGCGCCGATCGTCCCGACAGATGCGTTCGACGGCAAATCCAAGGCGGGCGCGTATGGCGATTACGTTGCGGAAACGGACGACATGTGCGGGCAACTGCTCGCGGCGCTGCGCCAGAGCGGCCTCGAGTCCAACACCATGGTCATCTTTAGCGCGGACAACGGCCCGGAGTTCTACGCCTATGCACGTGACGAGAAATATGATCATTGGTCCGCCGCGCCATTCCGCGGTCTAAAACGTGACATTTATGAAGGCGGGCATCATGTGCCATTCGTCATCAAGTGGCCCGGCGTCACTGAGGCCGGAGCTGTCACTGACGCATTGATCTCGCAGGTGGATCTCATGGCTACTCTCGCGGCGTTGTTAAATTTCGATCTACCAAAGAATGCCGCCGAGGATTCCTTTAACTTCGAGCCTTGGCTCAAAGGCGAAACCAAAACGCCGCCTCGTTCGTCGATGGTCCACAACACCGACGCCAAGAATTACGCCATCCGCGACGGCGACTGGCTGCTGGTGGACGCCAAGTCAGGCGCTGCGCGCAAGGCGCCGCCCGCCTGGGATAAGAAGCACCACCAAGCTCCGGATGACGGTCAACCGGAGGAACTTTACAACCTAAAAGAAGACATCGCCCAGCGGCACAACCTTGCCGCCGAGCATCCCGACAAAGTCGCCGAACTCCGGGCATTGCTGAAGAACATCCGCGATCAAGGACATTCCTCCCCGAGACTCAACTGACAATTCAATTTCCCCGGACAAATAAAATTGACCGCCATGACCTAGAGCGCTGACGTCCCCGTCGGCACCGCAAGTGAGAAAACCAACGAAAAAGCCATGGACCGCCCATCATGGACACCGCATTCCCAAGCCAACGAGGAAGTTGGCGCTCCCGCCAGTGCTCCTGAGTGATATTCCCGCGGATACTTGTCGCACCGGTCGATGACCCAATTCGGCTCTTGTCCGGAAGACTACCCGCATCCCCCCTCTTAGATCAGAATTTCCCTATAGGTTCGATGCTTTCTTCTATTGGTGTGGGAAATTGAATTGGAAATTGAATTGAGCAGCCATCTGCGATCAAACGACGAGCCCTCTGTTTGCTCAAAGCCCGAGGCGTTTTCTCCACTCCGCGACCTCGTCTGCGGCAAGCGGCAGCGAGCGGGTTCGCACCATCAGCGTCTGTCCTTGGTCCGATAGCAGAAGGTTCACGATCTCGCGGACCGCTGGCGAGGCTTCTGCAAGACTTGGGGCCGCCACCACAGCGTACAGTTTCCGCTGAAGGGGGTAGCGCCCCGAATAAATCGTCTCTTCCGTCGCGAATGTCGGCCCGCTGCCATCGGTGGAGGCAAGCGCGATCACCTTGACGGGATACCGCCGCGGCCCCTGCACCGCGTAGCCGATTCCGCCGGCCTGCTCACTCACGATTTTTTCCACACCGTTGGAATAAACCACGTCATGGCGGGCATCGACGTCTGGTCTCCAAGGCCCGCCTCCAAGCGCGATTTCCTGAAACATCCGGCCGGTTCCCCAAGAGGGATTCCCGCCGATCGCCCGCACTTTTTCGTCCGCCAAAGGTCCATCACGCACCCCGAGATTCCTCCACGTCTCTGCTTTTCCCTCTGCGCCGAAGGCGGCCTGCAAGCTTGCGGCAGAAATTGAGTCCAGCGGATTGCTCTCATGGACCAGCACTTCGATGGCGCTGCGGGCGATCGGAAACTCGATGACCGCATGCCCAGTTCTATCGAAATACGCCTGTTTGGCCTCTGCCGACATCCGCATACTCGTCATCCCGAATTCCGCTTTCTTCTCCGCTCCTGCTTGGTCGGAAAAATACCAATGCACGCCGTTGCTGCTGGTGAAGAACCAATCGAACACCGGCTCCTCTCTCCCCAACGAAAGCATCCGATCGGCGAGCTTGGCGAATTCATAAGTCGTTCCCGAGACCGGCGCGAACGTAATCCCGCCCGACAAAATTCCCAATGGCTTATAAACTGGGTAACCCGCCGCCGCGAGTACGGAGGCTCCCACCGTGTTGATTTCATTCAAACTCGGAATCCGGTGGACCCTGACCTTGGAAGCCGCTCCATCCCGGTCGGAAAGCCGGTGGAACTCACTCAGTCGCTCGCCGAGGCGCGCTGCTAGGTCTCGGTCGGCATCATCGGCGGATTCCACCTCGGCCAAGACTGGCATGAACAATACTTCCCGCACCCGCAAGTCCCCGGACAAGCGCCGCACCACCAGACGCTTCGCTGCGGGGTACTTCACCAGCGGGACGATAAACGTGTCCGTGCCCACCGCTTCGGCATTCGCCTTGATCTCGCCGAACAAATCCAAGGCCAGCGCCCCGCCCTTCTCGTCGTAGAGCTGCACCGCCAGACTGGATTTCTCGGTCAGGCTGGCGTTCAAGACCAGCGCGACATCGCCGGTGAGACGTTCTCGGTTTAGCGTGATGTCGAGACGGCCTTTTCCGAATCCCTCCTCCGCGGCCACATTCCAATCAAAGTTTTTCCCATCCTCGCACGGCACGATTTTACCGCTCTCGATCGTGGCACGCGCCACGTGCCCCAGCTTTCCGAGATCGGAAACCACCACCTTGCCACCGTCCTCCGGGGAAAACGAAACCGCGGTCACCCCAGCCATCGGCAACGGCTGTAACTCCGCCAGACACGGCAGTGCAGATAAAACCAACCATACCACACCCCTGATCCACGTCTGTTTCATGTCAGAAATATGCCCCCTCCTCATCAAAGGTAGCAAGAATCTAATCCGTGACGAATCCGTCGCATGACGAGACTGCAGCGCATGACGCGGACTCAGGGTGAGGGGGTCAGGCGCAAATGCGACCGGACCTCGATGACTCGGCTCTTGTCTGGAAGACTACCCGAATCCCCCCTCTTCGATCAGAATTTCCCTATAGGTTCGATGCTCTTTTCTATTTGTGTGGGAAATTGAATTGCACCACGACATGTTAGGCTCTTCGGTGGTTTGGAAAACGTGCATAGAACAGCGTGCTGGTCTTGGGATAGGCGTGAGAGAAATAGGGTTCAGGGTGCTCATCGCCGTCAAGGAGATAAGCAAGGGCTGCAATTTGGATATCGGATGGCTGACTGGCGACAAACGCAGAATAACTGTCGTCGCCCAAAACATGAAGAAGCGCCCAAGGCACCTCGCTCCATGCTTCGCTGTCGGTGTTCGTGCCGAAAATGCTGGAGTCGGCGAAGACACGGTGCAAGGCGGACTGATCTCCGGATAAAGCGCGCTCAAAAGTCTGGTGAACGTAAGTGCGCTGAGGTCCGCGCGATCCAACGCAATCGTAGCGAGAGTAGTTGATGACAAGCTCTCGTGCGTGCTGTGGTGTCAGCACGGTTGACGTGCAAGACAAGGCGCACACTGAGATTACGAGGCCGCCTACAAGGGTAGCAATGAGGTGATTTGTTCGCACGTTGATTTTTCTGCCTAACGTCAAAGAGCACGCACCCCTATCAGCGGGGGCGAGCGTTGATCATAGGTTGGAGGTTGAAACTACGGGAAAACATGTAAACAGGGCGGCTGATAGGGGTTGCTGTGTCTCGTCTTGTTGGCTTCTTTATTTTCTGGATGCAGCGTCTCGAATTGCCTGCTCGATGTTGTCGCCGATGAGTTCGTATTGAGCCAAAAGGTGCACGTTATCATGTTTCACATGGAGTTGCCCTTCATTACCCTTGTTTCCGCGGTGCTGACCTTTTGAAAAGAGCGGATTATTCAAGACTTCTTGAGAGTTCATAATCCACAATACAATCTCATCCCGGAAAACAGCAACCCATATAAAAACATCGCAACACTGAGGCTTCAACTGTTGAAAGTTCATCAGAAATTTTCTTGAAGTATTTCTTGATAGCGCTTTCATGTAAAGCGGTTCGTCACTATCGCTATCGACAGCTCTAGAGGCTTTGACTTCAATGGAAATTCCATCAAGCCAAAGATCATATTCACCACTGTAATTCGGATCGGTCTTTTTCGATGGCTTCTTCAGCTTAGAACACTTCCCTTGAACGTATGTCTGCGCGAAACTTTCTCCGAATCCGCGAGGAGCCGAAATCTCAAAGATCCACAAGTTAGGATTCTCACTGATATATTCAGTTCTGATTTCAATGTATTGATCATAGCTAAGTCCACCTCTGTCGATTAAATTGCATATGAGGTGTTCGTATTCGTTGAAAGGGAAGATCGCGCGATCTTCCTCTACGATGGCAATCACCGCATCCAAGTCATCCTTTGATCCAGTGAAGGCCTCTTGAATCCTAGCTCTTAATTCGGTAAGTTCCATTATTTGTTTTCTTTATATGAAGTTGTTCTAAATATTTATCCTCGTCAAAACGGATTGCATCGCCGAGAAATTGGCTGAAAATCGGCAGTGACTCTATATCCCCTCTTAAAACTTTATGAGTATTGAAAATGCTTGTGAAAATCCAATTCATGAAATCACTGCTCAGAAGTTGCCCAAGTATTTTAGTGCTTACCGGAAAATCTTCGTAGGGAATAAGTATGTTCGCACTATTAAGTAAGAATCGCTGCTCTGTGTCGCAGAAGAAGCAAAGGCGAGAAGAAATGAACTTGTAAATTAGCTTTTCCTGTGCCTGATAGAGCGTAAGCGGTGCGACCTGTTGATACTGGCTTAAATCAGAAGGGATATAACTGCTTGGCTTCTTTAATTCATTTTGTGAAATGTCAGAACCCTTAAAAACAGGAATGTATCCCTCTTGCGCGGCGGACACGACGAACTTCTCATTGTTGCCTGTCACAATTCCCAGACCCCATGATGCCTGCTCAGCTAGTCGGATGTGCGGTATAGAGAACAAATAATCTAAGGTGGCGGCTGATTCATGATCGCAGTGTAGGTTCAGAATCGCTTTAGGATTAGACAAAAATGATCTGACTGACCTTTGGGTGCTGTCACCCGCCTTGTCGCATTTAACGATGTCGTGTTGTTCCCGAGGCTTGTTGGTGAGAATGATCGCCTGAGCTTTAGTGAGAAGCCCCTTGAATGCCTTGTCGTAATCCACCATCCTATTTACATTAAGACTTAGAGCCTTAAGTCTGGCGTGTTCGAAAGTGGAGATGTTAAAAAATGACTCAGGAAGTAAAAGTCCTAGTGTTCCTCCGCTACTTAGACAGGCCAAGCAGGCAAAGAAGAATAGGGAGCAAGTATCGACACTAGAGCCTGTTCGGAATCTTGCTCCGAAAAACTCTTTCTCCTCCTTGGTCAGTTTCTTACCCCACGGCGGATTGGTATAAATATGGTCAAAACGTTGTGCGCTCCCATTACTAGCAACAGTCAAAAAGTCCTTTACAATAATATTTGAGCTTTCATAGCCACAGAATTGACGAATTCGTGCCTTGGTGATTTCCACAGCGACGGGATCAACGTCGAACCCAAAAACATTTTCTGGCTTAAATCCAAGCTCTAAAGCTCTGATGATGAAGTTACCTGATCCGCAGCATGGATCGCAGAATGTGGCATTCTTTATTTTTTCTTTAGGAATAAAAAACAAATCACAAACAATATTGGATGGAGTGTAGTAAATGCCTTCTTTATTGCGGTATGAATCAGAAAGACACGACTCATAATCATCACCTAAGTGATTAATTATTGAGCTATCTGATTGAGCTCTATTGATAAATCTGATGGCAAGAGTTTCATGATCGTGTGTATCCTTTGATGATTTGTTTGCCCTTTGATTAAGTTTCTCTGTGCCGAGGACTTGCTCCTGAAAGTGACTAAGCGATGCTTCCGTGATTTGCCCACACCCAGCCGACGTCAGGTATCCGGTCTTTAACCAGTTCCTAATGGTAGCTGTTGAGACGCGCAATCGTCGTGCTGATTCATCTATCGAGATCCCAGCGGTCTCGACCTCGCCAAAAAGGTCAACTTGTTCTGTGTTCTTCACGATATTTGTTGTGCGGCTGTGTGAATGGCGAATTCTTGCATTTTTTCTTAGCCAACAGTGTTAATAAGTGGCGTGCGGCATTTGTCCTGTAACAACCGCGTGCGGCTCAACCGGTGCAAATACGGCACGGAAGAATACTTCTCCGGGAATTCCGTTCATGAAGCGGTTTTTAAAGCGCCATGGAGGAACTGCCAAGCAAGAAACGCGGAGTGGAGGAATGCAAAAAATTTTCGACTCAGGAAAGATCCAGCGGACTTGGGCCGCCTGCACCGGGCCTTTTCATCACATGCAGGTAGATCATCGTTGTTTCGACACTGGTAATTCAATTTCCCGGACAAATAGAAAGCTTTCCCATATTCTAGCGGTTTGCTCGGCGCGGAGCGGGAAGAGGAGGCGATGAAAAATATCATCAGGAAGATTTCTTTTTGCCTGAAAAGTTGGACAGCCGCTGGTCCGGAGTTTGTGCGTGGTGCATCAGGGGAGCACGCGCGCCCTCGCGGGTGGGATGGGGTGCCCTCGCCGCATTCATTGCAGTGCGGTCATGGGAGGACATCGCCGAACGATTTTACACTCAGGTGCGTGCCATGCGAGGGTTTCCAGCGGGCAGCATCGATTGGCGAAAGTGGATCCCCCATCCTGCCAGCAACGACTCCGGCGAGGGCGCCGAACTCAACACGCGAGGGCGCGTGCGCTCCCCCTCGAGCAGTTGCCAAATCCAAGGCAATGACTGGATTCCACTCGGCGATTTCCCCGCACCGGGACCGAGCAGTGCGCCGATGATTTCCGGCACCTCATGCGGGTGAAGCTAGGTGAAAGCTTTCTTCAAATAGGGAAACGCATCGTCCGATAAAAAGACTGTCCCGGATTCAGCGCACAGCCGATCAGTGTCCCCCACCGACCGACTTCGTGGAGTCGCCCGTTAGATCATCCGCCCGGGCTCCATAAAAGCCGAAGTAAACGAGATAGGCATAGCCAACCAGGACGATGGCGAGCGAGGCCCGCACGCCGTAGGCATCCATCAAGGCGCCCTGAATGAGCGGCATGATCGCGCCGCCGACGATCATCATGACCAGCAACGAACTGCCCTGACTGGTGTCCTTGCCGAGGC
>JAPJNB010000046.1 GCA_026461385.1 Akkermansiaceae bacterium | reverse complement strand
CGGGAACCAGAGCAATGAACCCAGCTCGCAGCATCAAAACTCCAAATAACAGAACCCAAAACCAGCGGGCCCACCGAGCATCGTCAGGGCATGAATCGACCGTCTTCATGCGCTCCAGTTCGTTAAATTTTGTCCCACAATCATCCGCTGAAAATTATTCTTAGCCCCAGCGCTCCTGAGGATCCATCGGCGCCCCGAAGGCTTAGCGCATCGAAGCCGCTGAGGGCAAACCGTTTCTCCGAACCCAACGACTTAAAATCATTGATTCCGAGGCACCTCCTCCCGTAGCCTCAAGTCCCAGAGACTGTCCAAGGCCCACATCAAACTCTCAGGGCAAACCCGTTCAATAATTTCAAACAAATCCAACGCTCTGGCCGCTATCCTAGTGGCGACTTGAAATGATGTCATCCCTACCCTTTCCGACTTTGCGAGATCCCATCTACGAGCGAATTTGCTAAAAATGATCGAAAATCTGAAACGATGGCTGACACCCGTCGCGCCTTTCATCTGGCTTGCGCTCCTTGCCTTCGCCATCGGGTCGCTTGGCAAGGAATGGGGGGAATTTCACCTATCCGAACTCGATGACGCGCTTCGCAGAATTGGCCCAGTCCACTTGGGCGCCGCACTCGCACTGACCCTCGCGAGCCTACTTTGCAATGCCTCGCTGGATCTCGTGGCTTTACGATGGTTGGGCAAGCACCTCCCCACTCGGGATGTCCTCGGAACCGCATTGATCGCAGGATCTTTCAGCATGAATGGCGGCGGAACGGTCCTGGGCGGCGGCGCGATTCGCATGCGATTTTATGGCCGATTCGGCCTCGGCGGCGGAGAAATCGCAAAAATCACCGGACTTCTGATGATTGCGGGCTGGCTCGGGCACGCACTCTTGGCCGGAGTTCTGATGTGTTGGGCTCCACCCGTCTTGAGCTGGCTCCCCTTGGGGCTTGGCCGCACAATCGGTGCATCGCTGCTGATTTCCTGCATCGGACTCTGCGCTCTATCCGCCACGCATCTCGCCAGTAGCCGCTTCAAATTCCTGCCACCCTTCCGCACGCTCGTCACGGCGATGCTCATTTCCTCGATGGATTGGCTGTTTGCCGGCCTCGCCCTCAGAGTCTTCCTGCCAGCAGAAATCTCCACCCCCCCATTTCTCGCCGCAGCGGCGGTCGGACAAGCGATCGGTGCCGCAAGCCATGTCCCCGGTGGCGTGGGCGTCATGGAACTTTTCATCACCAAATTCTCAGTCGGCATGGTTCCCCAACCGGTCATGGTCGGCGCGCTACTCACCTACCGCCTCACCTACTACCTCATCCCATTTCTCTTCGCAGTCACCACCGTCAGTGTGCGCGAAATCTGGGCAAAACGCCACTGGGCGAAGGCAACCGTCAACGGAACCAGCAAGGCATGGTCTGCCATCGCTCCTCGGCTTGCCGCGATGAGCGCCTTGGCGGGCGGCTTCGTCCTCATGCTTTCCGCATCAACTCCCATGGAGACCGACCGGCGGGAGCTGTTAGAGAAGTTCATTCCTCTGCCGTTTGTGGAAGCCTCTCACTTTCTTTCGAGCATCGCGGGAACGGTGATGATCATCGTGGCCAGCGGCCTTCTCCGGCAAGTGCGGGCCGCATGGTGGATCGCAATCTTCATGGCCGCAGGCGGCATCGTCTTCTCACTGCTGAAAGGCTTCGATTGGGAGGAGGCGCTCGTCCTCATGATTTTCTTGGGAGCCTTGCTGCCATTTCAAGCAAAGTTCCACCGCCACGCGGGCATCTGGACAAGGCGCTTCTCGCTCGAATGGTGGGGATTGCTCGTGTCCATCATCGGACTGGCAATCTGGTTCGGATTTTACTCCTACCGCCACGTGGCTTACGGCCACGATCTCTGGTGGCAATACTCCTTCGACAATGACGCATCACGACTCCTCAGAGGAATGGCCGGCAGCGCACTGATCATCGTGTTCGTCGCATTGCTGCAATACTTCCGCCCCGCACCCCCTCGAAGCCGCTTGCCACAACCCGACACCCGCAAGATCATGGAGATGGTGATCAACACCCCTCGCGCAAGCGGAGCGCTCGCATTGGTGGGCGACAAGGAATTCCTTTTCAACTCCGAACAAAGCGCATTTCTCATGTACGGCGACCAAGGCCGAACACGCGTGGCCATCGCCGACGCCGTGGGAGATGAACAAAAATTTGAAGGTCTCTACTGGCGCTTCATGGAGCAAGCACACGATGAAGGGATGCGCGTCGCATTCTATCAGGTCGGAGCGTCGATGATCCCCGTTTGCGTTGAAATGGGCATGCGAATCTACAAACTGGGGGAGGAAGCCATGGTTCCGCTCAATACCTTCGAGCTCACCAACCCCAACCTGAAAAAATTCCGCAAGGTCATGAACCGGATGGAACGGGAAAATTGGCACTTCGAAATTTGGCAACCCACCGTCGTCCAAGAGCGCCTTGCTGAACTCCGCGCGGTCTCCGACGCATGGCTAAGCCACCACGGCGCAAAGGAAAAGGGATTCTCGCTCGGCAGTTTCAACGACCCTTACGTCAGCCAACTCCCAGTGGCCGTGATCACCATCGATGGAAATGTCACCGCATTCGGTAACCTCTGGCCCGGCAATGGAAAACGCGAGCTCTCCACCGACCTCATGCGCCACACCCCCGATGCCCCAAACGGCGTGATGGATGCCTTGTTTGTAAGTCTCATGTTGTGGGGACGCCAGCAGGGCTACGAATGGTTCGACCTTGGAATGGCTCCGCTCTCTGGATTGGCCGGCAATCAATTCGCACCACTTTGGAGCCGAATCGGCGGCCTGATCTACGATAAGGGCGAGCCCTTCTACAACTTCAGCGGCCTGCGTGCATGGAAGTCGAAATTCAGCCCAACTTGGCAGCCACGCTATCTGGCGATTTCGAAGGCATGGGACCTCCCTGCTGCCATGCTGGACATCACGAAACTCATCGGCAAATCCCCTGAAAAACCCACCCCAAGTGACCCACTCTCAATCACGGATCCAGGTCACCCACGGAGTCTCGAAGCCTCGTCAGCACCATGATTTTTCTGAACCGAACGGCACTCCGCCGCGTCCTCCTCATCATCCAGCTCATCCTGTTAGTCCCGATCGGCTGGTTCATTTTTCATGTTCTCATGCCAAGGGGGTTCACCAGCACCAAGGCGGAGGTCATCCCCACCCACCTCAGCAGCGGCCCGATGGATGTGCTTTACTACGGCACCAAACACCCGAAAGGCATCATCATCGTCGCAACAGGTGATGGCGGATGGTCAAACCAATGGGAAGAACCCGTCGCACGTCATGCGGCCGCCGCCGGATACGCGGTCGGTGGCTGGGACTGCCGGAAATTCGCAGATACCCGCACGTTCCATCAAGCCATGCTCGTGGAAGCGTTCAACGCTGCCGTCGATGCCGTCCGATCGAAGGCGGGCCTCGAAAATAACTGCCCCGTGTGGTACACAGGGTGGTCGACTGGCGCCGAATGGGCGCTCGCCGCAGCCGCAAGCCCGAATCGACCAAAATACCTCGTCGGCATTCTCCCAGTCGCTCCAGGTGACCGCACGCGCTATGGCATCACCAAGAGCGATCTGTTAGGCATCGACCCATCCGGACCTGATACGGAAGCCCTAGCTGATTTTTCACCCGAGCTTCACGGACTTTCCGTCGCCCTTTTTGCCGGTAGCCTCGATCCTCTCGATGACACGGAGTGGATCAAATCACTTCATCCCGCCACCCCTCATCGGTTAGTTATCATCCCCGATGCAGTGCATGACATGAATGGTGCCGGAGCCCGGTTCCTGACGGAGTTCGACATGGCCCTCCAGTGGACCTTGGATCATGCCTCCGCCGCCAACCGTGATCCCGTGCAAATGGAATGACAGGATGATCCGATAGCCCACGTCGCCTCTGGTCAGGCGTCTGCGTGAGCTGAAGCGCACCTTTTGCTCGGGCGACCCCACCTTTTGCTCGGGTGACCGCGCCCGGCGCACGCTGACCAAGCGGCGTCAATTTCGCGAGGCTTTGTCAGCGTCGAGACCGTGGCGATTTCATCGTCGGCATCGCCAGCAAAGCTCAGTCCACAATCACCTTGAGCCGGACGAAGGTCTTTCTCTCAACCGTGCCGGGCGGTATGGTGTAGGACACCTCTCTGGCGGTGTTGCTTTTCAGATCGCTAGCGCCTACCTCTGTCCAAGTCACCAAATCCGACGATGTTTCCACGAAGAACTTGCTGCCATAGGCGCTACTCGGGATGTTGCCGCCATTGTCCCAAGCTATTGTGTATGTGCCGTTGTCATTTGGGACGATACTCGGAGGAGTGATGCTACCGGTCTCGCCCATGAAATAGGCGATGCCGTTAGGGACACCATCTTGATTTGCATCCGCAGCGGCACCTCCAGTCACACCGTTGGTAGCGGCCCAAGCAGAGTAGTTCTCGCGCGGCCTTGTCAGCGTCGAGAGCGTGGAGATTTCCGCACCGCCGAGCGCGCGGGAGTAGATCCGGACATCGTCGATATCGCCGGAGAAATAACGCCCGTCGAGGGTGTTGCCGCCGATGTGGATGCGGCTGTTCGCATGAAGCAACCCGGTCGTACCGGTCGCGGTGCCTTCAAGAAGCCCATCGACGTAGATCTTCATTTTTCCGGTCGTACCATTGCGTGTTGCGGCGATGTGCACCCATTTGCCAGTATTGATTGGAACCGTGCCATTGACGGACATCTCCAAGATTCCGGTGAAGAAGGAGAGCCGGTTGACACCAGTTTCGCTGCGTGTGGCTCCAAGGATGAAGTCAGCAGCTCCGCCACCGACATCGGACCAGATAATACCGGTGCCCCCATAAGTTTGTGTCGTGGTCGGAAATTTCTGCGTGGAGCGAATCCAGCACGACAGGGTGAAGTCGGATGCCGTCTGGTTGGCGATCGAGACGTAATCGTCCGCGCCGTCGAAGTGACACGCGGAACCATTAATGCCGGGCACCAGGGCGTTGGCCGGCATATTGACCAGCGTGCCGTCGTTGCCGAATCCTGACGAGTCCCCGGCCAACCGGCTACTGCCTTCGTTGAAACGCAGCCATGTTTCCAAGTCCGCGGCCAGGCTGTCGTAGGTCAGCTCCAGGGTATTGGAGGCGTAGTTGCCATAGGGGCCTGCGGCCACGCGGCCCTCGGCGAACTGCACAGCGATGGAAGCCTCGGGTTGCGGCTGCACAACCGCCTGATAGAGGGAACCGCTCCCGCTGACGCTGGTAACCGTGGCGTTTTCTAGGGAGAACATTCCTGCATTGATCATGCTGACGTCCTCCGAAAACTGCGCCTGGATCGAGAACCGCCCGGAGACGACCGCGGAGGTGGTGCTCGGCGTGCGGCTGAGAACCACGGATGGCGCGGGGTTGAGGCTGTTGATCCATGCGGCAATTACCTCCATTGCTGCCGTGTCGACCACGTTTTTCGCCAACGGCGGCATTTGCAGCGGACCGACTCGGTTGGCGCGTTCGTAGGTGAGGGAGTGCGTGAGATCCCGCGGGCGGATGTAGCGGTCACTTGGTCCATTGATCTTGTCCCCTGGCATGCCGTGGATGAGATTTTGCTCGGCGAGCGGGGTGGTGAAGCGGGCGTCGAAGCTGGCCCGGACGCCGCCTGGCCGATGGCAATGCGAGCAGTTGGAGTCCAGATAGGAGCGTGCGCGGATTTCCAAGGAAGCGTCCGTCTCGGTGAGCCCGCGCGCTCTCGGATATTCCGGGATCTGCACCTCGCTGAATAAGTCACCGCTCAGAAGGCCGACATGGGCAAGGGTGCGCAACTGGTTGTCCGTACGCCCGGTCACGGGATACCGTAAATCCCGGTTAAGTTGATAGGTTTTCGCACCAAGCACGTGCTTGGAGTTGGAGTTGTGGCAACTCGTGCAGTCGAGGCGGCTGGGAAATGACCAGGTCTGAGACCGCGTGCCGCCGCCAGCGGTCGCGATGGTGTAGTCTTGGCTTGCGCCGGTGGTCAGCAGATTGGCGTCCGAGCCGTCCGCCCGCCAGCGATAGGTGACACCGTAGGAGCCGCCGTTTTGATCGATGACAAGGAAGCGCGTCTCCAGCCGCTGGGTGAGCGCCGGATTCCTATCGTCGATCGGCAGCTCGAAATGTTTCACGAAAACCGTCCCACTTGGGAACTCCCACTCGCTGTTCGCCGAGAAGGTGATCCGCTCCTGCGGAGTGTCCGGCGTGCCATCGTTGGGGACCGCCATCCAACGTTTTTTGGCGGCGTTGTCCGACCAGAATGGGGAATTCACGTCGTACGGGATGAATCCGGTGCTGGGTGTAAGCGTGGCGAGATCGGTGAAAGCCCCGGTCTGGGAAAGCAGCGCTGGGGGCCCCGGTGCGCCGACGGTCTGGCGGGTCAGCTTGAGAATTTGGGAGTCAGTGAGAAAATAGATTTCGCCATTTGCGTCGAGACCGCAGGAACGCGGCCCCGGCACACTCCCGAGATCTTCCATGGACTCGAATGTCTCGCCGCTGGTCGTCAAGGCGTATATCCGGTGCGAGACCCAGTCGGTGAAAATGTATTTCCCCGTCAACTCCGCCGCCAACTCGTGGCCGCGATAGACATAGCCGCCGATCGCGCACCCGCCCTGATCTCGTCCGTAATCCCAAATCGGTTCCTTCAGTGTCCCGATGATGGAGGCAGGCGGCGCTTGCGGACCGGCGACTGTACCTTCGCGAAACGCCCAGCCGTAATTCGCGCCCGCCTGCAGAATGTTAACTTCCTCGCGCGTGCTCTGGCCGACGTCTCCTATCCAGATCTTCCCGGTCACAGGATCTTGGGAAAAGCGATAGGGATTTCGCAGTCCGAGCGCGTAATATTCCTCGAGCACGCTACCGTTCGGATTCACGAAAGGGTTGTCGTTCGGAACATTGTAGTTGGCGGTGTAACTCGCGGGCCAGCCAGCCGGGAGGCCGGGATGAGCTTGCGGCTGCCGCCGGATCGCGTGACTGCGCGCCGAGACCCGGTCCACATCGATCCGGAACATGCCCGAGTGCAGGCGACCGTTGATCTTCTGAGTAACATTGTATTCATCGTTGCCTCCGCCTTCGTCACCAATCGAGAAATACAGATAGCCTTCGGGCCCGAAGAGCAAGCAGCCAGCATCGTGCCATGGCTGGCGGTCAAAGTTTTGTACCAGGATCTGTTCCGATTTCGGATCCGCCGCCGTCTGGCCATCCGGCACCGTGAAACGCGAGAGCCGGATGTAGCCATATTCAGCGTCCACACTGCCCGCGGGGTTGGGCCGCCATTTGTAGGTGACGTAGATATAGCCCCGGTTCGCCGAACTGGCCAGGCCAAATTCGGGGTGAAAGACCAACCCGGTCATGCCAGAGTCATTGTAATTGAAAACCTGGCTGCTGATGTCGAGGATGGGCTGTAGGCCTGCATTCGTGACACTTTCTTTGTTCTCGAAGCGGTAGATGCGTCCCGGTTTCGTCACGATCGCCAAGTCGTTCGACCTCGGATACGGCGTCAGGAACATTAGCTCATTCAAACTGAGATTGGGGAAAGCATTCTTCGTTGCGAGGGTCGCGACTGAATTCGATGAAAGGGTGGGAAATTTGCCATTAAGATACGCCGCGAAAGGTGGCGCACTATCCAACCCGTACGACTGGCTGGATGCACGGGCGCTCCCGAGGCAGAGGCTCAAGAAGGTGGTAATACAGATGAAGAATCTCATTGGGGAAAGAGTGGGGTATTAAGGGTATTGATTTGGCGGGGAAAAAGGGAATAGGGAGGAGAGAAGAAAAACACGACGAAACAGCGGTGTCCCGAGGGACGTTGCAGAATATGACGAGCGGGTGATTCTCTCACGACCGTAGATTTCTGAACCGCTTTGCCAAGATTTTTTTGATTGCTAGCCGATTTTTCACCGGAGCTTCACGGACTTTGGACAATGCCTCCAGCGTACGGAAATTGCTTTGCCGTGAAATCTCATGCGTCGATGCTCACTGGCGCGTCGCTTCTTCTTCGAAACCCTTCCAATGCATCAATCGAACACCTTTGCCGTAATCCATCACCGTGGCCTCCACCTCCGCATCCTTGCCACGCTGCTCGTTCCGCTCATCACCACCCGCCCCATGGCTTGGGCCAAGGAAACGCTAGTGGCAAATTCCGCCGAATTTGCAAACGCCACCAAGAATATCCAAGCTGGCGACACGATCATTCTTAAAAATGGCCTGTGGAAGGAGAAGCGCCTCCGCATTCAGGCCAACGGCACCTCCGACCAACCCATCACGCTGAAAGCCGAAACCCCGGGGAAAGTCATCCTTCGCGGCAAATCCAGCATTTCGGTCGCCGGCTCGCATCTCATTTTGGATGGGCTCTGGTTCCAAAATCCATCGACCAGCGACGCCATCGAACTCCGAGTGGACGACACCCCAGCAACCGATTGCCGCATCACGAATTGCGCGGTGAACGACACCCGCCCGCTGAGTTCCTCAAAGTCAGCGGCCCGTTTCATCTCACTCTATGGCTCGCGAAATCGGGTCGATCATTGTTACTTCGCAGGCAAAATCACCGAGGGACCTACCATGGTGGTTTGGCTGACTCCCAATGCCGAAAGCCGCCACCGCATCGACCACAATCACTTCGGCCCTCGCGAACCACTCAACAAAAACGGCGGAGAGACGATCCGCGTCGGGGATAGCGCATCATCCATGCTCAACGCCGCATGCACCATCGAGCACAACCTCTTCGAAAAGTGCAACGGTGAAACGGAATGCATCTCTAACAAATCATGCGACAACATCTATCGGAATAACACTTTCAAGGCAGTCTCTGGCACCCTCACCTTGCGACACGGGAATGGCTGCCGAGTCGAGAAGAATACTTTCCTTGGCGAGGGAGCCCACGCCACTGGCGGCATCCGAATCATCGGCGAGAACCACATCATCACGGGGAACTACCTCGAAAATCTAACAGGAGAAGGCTACCGAAGCGGCATTTGCTTGATGCTTGGCATTCCCGACTCAGCACCTAACGGATATCTTCAAGTCAAGCATGCCAAAGTCACCGCCAACACGCTGGTGAATTGTGAGCATAACATTTTGATCGGGATGAACAATGGCCCGGAAACCACCCTCCCTCCGATCGGCTCGGAAGTGAGCAACAACCTGATCATTTCCCCAAAAGGCAAAACCATCGAATCCCGCTGCCCAGTGGATCAAATGGTCATCAAGAACAACGAAACGCGCCAGAAATCCCCCAATCACGTCCGCCCAGCACCTCCAGAACCAGCGGGCCCAACGTGGGAACGATAAGCCATCACTTGCCCGACTCGCCCAACGTCTTCAATTGCCGATCGGTCACGAGCCAAACCAGCCCGTTTTCTTTCGCGAGACTCTTGGAAATCGCACGCCGCTCGTCACGCTTCGGATACTCGATCACCAACACGGGCTTTCCCATCCGCTTGATCGTTTGCAAGTGAGCCAACACCTCTTCGGTGTGTGACTTGGGCTGCACCTTGTTGCCCTCGGTGAAAAGGTCTTCCACGCCGATACCACTGATCGCCGCAGCGAAATCCGCCTGCACTAACAAAGCCGATCCATTTTGCGGAATGACCAAGGCTTGCGGATTCTTCTGACGAGCCCGGACTCCGATGGCTTTGACCCATTGGACCATGTCGCGCCGATAACTCTGCTGGGTTTCTGGATTGATCCGATCATCGATGTACTGCCCACCCACTTCTTCAAAAGTTTCAAACCCATCGACAATGTCGAGATACACGCCGTCAAACCCGTGCGCCATCAACTCATCCACCGATTCAAGGATGATCTTCTGCCAGTCAGGATTCCAATACTTCACCCGATAGTTGCCCTTCCACTCGGGATTTTCGCCGCAAAGCCAAGCAGGCGCAGAGGAGGTAAAAGCGGAGTGGTCCGACCAGCCTTTGCGCCAGTACGACCGGTAGTCTTCTGCCTCTCCAATCGACAAATAGGCGATGACCTTCCGCTCTGGCAGCCCACGACGAATCGCATCCAATTCCTCACGCTGCCATGGCAACTCCCCGTCGAACGAGGCATCGAGGATGATCCAGTCACGCCCGCACGCCGCCAAGCGCTCAACGGCCAAGGATTTCTCCTTCGCAAAGGCATCCGCCTGCAGAACATAGCCAAATGACCCGGGTCCTTCGGCATGGACCAGCGGTAACGCAGGAAAAACAAAGAGGCTGAGAATGATTGCGATGACCTTCATGGGTTGAACTCCTTTCGATTTGTTCCGTGCATGGGACGAGATCAGTTAGGAGATGCAATGTTTACCTCATTCCCCGCCACCGATGCGAATCTTTTCCATTTTCACATGCGGGATACCGACCTCCGAAAACTCACCACTCACAGTCTCATAGCCAAGTTTTTCGTAAAACCCAACCGCCGACACGCGAGCGTGCATGGAAAAACGCCGAAAGCCCCTGCCACTCAGATGCTCCTCAAGACAATGCATGATCTTCCTTCCAAGCCCTTGTCGTTGGTGGAGGCTTCGCACCGCCATCTGCCGGACTTTGACCTCCGACGATGACAGCGGCACCGCAATGACGCTCGCCAAAAGAACCGATCCATCAAACAACCCAAAATGCAGTTGTTCCGCTTCCTGACTGAGGTCCTCGTCATGAAGCCTCAGACCTAGCGGCACCCGCAAGACCTCATGGCGCAACTCGCATTCATGAAAAAAGTCACTAGATCCAAATTCAATTTTCTTAAAATCCATCACGCATCATCCACCGGTTATCTATATCGTCGTTAGGAGCCTTCATCCCCTTTCTTAGCCCATCGATACCCATCCTCCGTGACAATTCTATCTTCCTCGCTCACATTCCGCATCAGCAGCCAAATCAGCCAGACCTTTGCAGTTTGACGGATCGATCTCCGAGCGTCAGACTCTGCGCCGATGTCTAACCACAAGCATGTGCTCTTTGTTTGCACCGGCAACACCTGCCGAAGCCCAATGGCGGAGGGGCTTTTTCGTCGAGCCACCTCGGAAAAACCGGATTACGCGGTGAGTTCTGCGGGAGTTGCAGCGTCGAAGGGCACGCCTTGCAGCCGCGAAACGTCCAGCGTTTTAAAAACCCGCAACGCCCCCTTGGAGAATTTCACCAGCCGACCAGTTACCGAGTCGATCCTCGCGGCAGCAACTCATGTGTTCGCCATGACTCATGGCCACCTGCACGCTCTGGAATCCCAATTTCCCGATCACGCCGAAAAGTTTTACCTCGTCGGTGAGTTCGCGAGCGTTTCAGGACAACAAAACGTGCCCGATGTCCCTGACCCGATCGGCATGGGCCGAAAAGCCTATGAGGAAGTCGCAGACGTATTGGACAAGGCCATCCCGTCCATCATCGCATACATCGACCAAACATGGAAATAAGCGGGTCGTAGCCGCAGTTCACCGGCCGATCGATGCCACAACGGTCGAAGAAATCAGATCATTCCCAACTTCATCTTGCCCTCTTCTGAGATCATTTCCTGATTCCAGGCAGGATCCCAAACGAGCTCAACACGAGCGTCATCGATTCCATCGATGGTCATGATCTTAGCCTGTGCATCGGCAGCAATCACCGGCCCCATCCCACAGCCTGGCGCCGTTAAAGTCATTTTCACCGCGACCGTTTTCTTGCCCTCGGATTCCTCAATCGCGCAGTCATAGACCAATCCCAGATTCACAATATCCACAGGGATTTCAGGGTCATAAACGCCCTTGAGTTGGCTCCACACCTGCTCCTCAAGCGGTGCATCCTTCAGCCGGATGGTCTCGGCCTGTTTCTTAGCCTCCTCCTCGGGATTGACTCCGAGCGCATCCGCATCCTGCGATGAAATCCGCGCAAGTCCCTGCGATGTGGCAACCGTGAACGTGCCACCAAGGCGCTGGGTGATGAAGACCGCAGTTCCGACCGGAAGCGTCAATGTGTCACCGCTCGGGATTTGAATCGCAGCAACCTCGCGGGTAAGTAAAATTTCCTCGTGCATGGAAAGAGTTAAAACCAGCGACCCGCCAACGGCAAGGGGCGAGATTCAGAAGTTTTCAAATCCACCACCTGCCACGTCTATTCGACCGTGACACTCTTGGCGAGATTTCTCGGCTGATCGATCTCACAGCCTCTCAAGCGGGCCACATGATAGGCAAAAAGTTGCAGTGCTACCACCGCTGGAATCGTCGCGACAAGCGGGTGACACCGCGGAATGCTGATGAAGTCATCCATGCATTCGGCGGTTTCATGATCACCCTCCGTGATCACCCCAAGGATCCGCGCCCCACGCGCACGACATTCTTCGATGTTCCCCAGCATTTTATCCTTCCCGGGAATATCCACTGCAAGCGCAATGATCGGCGTGCCTTTCTCTAACAAAGCGATGGGCCCATGCTTGAGCTCAGCCGCATGGTAGCCTTCCGCATGAATGTAGGAAACCTCCTTCAACTTCAGCGCCCCTTCGAGGGCCACCGGAAACATCGGCCCACGACCAATGAAGAACGCATGCTCATTCTTGGCATAGTCGACCGCGACTTCCGCAATCCTCTGGTTCTGCGCGACCACTTTCGCAACAAGCAGCGGAATCGACTCGATCTCACGCGCAAACCTGATTCCCTCATCTCGCGAAAACCGCCGCCCACGCCCAAGGCGCAGCGCCATCATGAGCAACACCACCACCTGGCACGTAAAGGCCTTGGTCGATGCCACGGAAATCTCCGGCCCCGCATGCAGATAAACCCCTCGACCCGTCTCACGGGCAATCGTGGAACCGACCACGTTGCAGAGACTCATCACAAATGCCCCCTTTTGGTTGGCCTCACGCACTGCGGCCAAGGTGTCTGCCGTCTCGCCCGACTGGGAAATTGCCACCACCATGTCTCGACTCCCTAAGATCGGATTCCGATAACGAAACTCCGCCGCCTGCTGCACCTCCGCATGGACATCAGCCAAATCTTCAAACGCATACTCACCCACCATCCCCGCATGAAGCGAGGTGCCACAACCCACCAAAACAATGCGACTTAATTCTGCTAGATCGCGAGGCGAGGTGCCCATCCCGGCCAAAACCGACGAGCCGAGACTGAAATCCAAGCGCCCACGAATGGCATTGCCCAATGATTCTGGCTGCTCGTGAATCTCCTTGAGCATGAAATGATCGAAACCTCCCTTTTCCGCTGCCGCCGCATCAAAGGCGAGCTCGGCGATCTCACGGGTGACCGGAATGTTGTTAAGATCCCGAATATCAATGGAATCCTTGGTGATGATCGCGATGTCGTTGTCATCCAGATAGATGACGCGTTGGGTGTATGCGACAATGGCCGACGCATCAGACGCTAGAATCGTCTCACCTTCGCCAACCCCGATGACAATCGGGCTGCCACGGCGGGCAGTGATGATCTTGTCCGGCTCTCGGGCAGAAATGACGGCAATCCCAAAGGTGCCTTCCACCTGATGCAACGCATCGCAAACCGCCTGAAACAAGTCACCCTTGTCGCAGTCACCAATGAGATGCGTGAGGACCTCGGTATCCGTTTCTGAGTAAAAATGATGCCCCTTGGCCTCAAGCCGAGCGCGGATCGATCGGTAGTTTTCGATGATCCCATTGTGAACGAGGGCAATTTCACCCGATTGATCCAGATGGGGGTGAGCATTGACCTCGGTCGGCGGACCGTGTGTCGCCCATCGCGTGTGCGCGATCCCAGTGCTCGCACGCTGAAACAGCGCCTGTGACCAGTCCGCATGCGCACGCTCGTTGAGCTTGGAAACCTTGCCAGGGGCCTTGGCGATTAGAACCCGCTCATCGTCAAGAATCGCAATGCCCGCAGAATCGTAACCGCGATATTCTAACCGACGCAGCCCGTTGATCAAAACGGTAGGCGCATCTGCTTTTCCGATGTATCCGACAATTCCACACATGGTTGATTGGTATTCTAATTTATAAAAAAATGAGATCTTGTTGCACCACCTCGGCAGGCCGAGTGCGGGTGTTAGGCCATAGCTTGCGGCCCGGATAGATGGAGGTATTGATGCCCGTATGGACACCGTCGCCGAAGATCGCCCCAAACTTCCGGCGGCCTGTATCCACGAGAACCCCACCAACCATCGAACGATGATTTTTCCCATCGTGGCGGAGATTGGATGTCATGGTGCCAGCACCCAGATTGACCTTTTCCCCAAGCACCGAGTCTCCAACGTAGGAAAGATGACCGACGTTGGTCCCCGAGAGAATCAGACTATTTTTAATCTCAACCGACTGCCCGATGTGACAGCCATCACCGATGCTCGTATGGCCGCGAAGATAGCAATTGGGGCCAATCTTACAATTCGCTCCGATGACCACATTTCCCTCAATCACCACACCGGGAAGGATCCGGCTTCCCGGACCAAGATGGAGCATCCCATCCACCACCGCCAACGGATGAATCTCGCCCTGAATGACATCTTCAACAAGCGATCCAACATGAAGCTCATTGGCCCGAATCAAATCCCACGGATACCGGACGACAAAAGATGCCTTTGCTAGAAAACGATTAGAGTCATTCGCACCATCCCCTTTCCACGCAAGCACGACACCCTCTGGATCGACTATGCTCTTTTTCCCGCTCGCCATGAAATCCGCAACGTCTAACGGATCTAACCACGCGGTTGGCGCACACAACAATTCCAGACCCCGCAACACCCGCTCTTGATGATCACGGAGTGGCAGATTTCCGATTGGAAAATCCTCAATCTTCCGCGTCAACGAGAGCGGCCAGCCATCAGGTGAATCGTGAGTCGTCGATGACATCTATCCGATTTCTTCTTGGATGAGGTTTGAAAATCGATCGACCCATGAAGTCACCTCAGCGAGCTCACGGTGTTCCACCAAAATACGGATCTTGTTCTCGGTGCCGGAGTAGCGAATCAGATGCCGCCCATGGTCGCCAAACTCCGCAGCCGCCTCCGTCATCAGCGCCTGCAGTTTGGTTAGCGAGCTGAGCGGCGGCTTGGTGGCGACGGGCAGGTTGACGAGCTTCGTGGGATACTCATGCATGATGTCTGCGAGTTCGGCGAGCGTTGCGCCCCGCTCACGCATCATCCGCAACACTTGCAGCGCGCTGAGAATGCCGTCACCCGTGGTCGCATAGTCCCCAAAGATGAGATGCCCAGAATTTTCACCACCGAAGGAATATCCATGCTTTCGCATGCACTCGATGACGCTGCGATCCCCCACTGGAGTGATTTCCACCGCGATGCCATTCTGCTTCATCGCCTCGATCAGCCCCAGATTGCTCATGACCGTGGCGACAAGCGTGTCGTGCCGAAGTTTTCCCTGCTCCTTGAGACCGATCGCACAAAGCCCGAGGACTCGGTCGCCGCTCACCACCGACCCACTCGCATCGGTGAAAATCACGCGATCCGCATCGCCATCGAAGGAAATCCCGAGATCAGCACCGTGCTCGCGAACGAGTTTGCCAGCGGCCTCTGGATGCAGGGCGCCGCAGTTTGCGTTGATGTTGAGGCCGTCAGGCTGGTTCGCCATGACGATGACTTCAGCGCAAAGTTCTTTGAAGATGAGCGGGCCAATAAAATATCCAGCACCATGCCCGCAATCGACCACGACTTTCATTCCATGCAGCGAAATGTTATTCGCCGCGTGCTTGGCAAACTCGATGTAGCGGCCACGCGCATCGTCGATCCGGTGTGCCTTTCCAATCGCCCCCGGTGGCAGCGGCGGCGATTCGGGACAGTCCCCCATCACATGCCGCTCAATCAGCGATTCAAGATCATCCGAGAGCTTAAATCCATCCGGCCCAAAAATTTTGATTCCGTTATCCTCGTAAGGATTGTGAGACGCCGTGATCATGATGCCAGCAGATGCGCCCATCGACTTGGTCAAGTGCGCCACCGCCGGGGTCGGCATAGGACCCACCAAATAAACATCCATCCCCATGGAAACCAGCCCACTTGTGATCGCCGTCTCCAGCATGTAGCCAGAAATCCGCGTGTCCTTCCCGATCAGCACACGGTTGCGCCTCGGACCGGACGAGCGCAACACCTCAGCCACCGCCTTGCCCATCCGCAATGCAATCTCTGCAGTGATCGGGAACTCGTTGACTCGCCCCCGGATGCCATCCGTTCCAAATAATTTCATGCCTTGATTCAAATTTGCTGAAGTTCAATGGTCCTTAAATCATGCTACAACTCAAGGAAAAATCAGTACCTCATTCAAGCATCCAAGACCGCACGGTGGATTCGGCCCGTCGATTGTTTGAGAAACCGACGCGCCAGCGCCTCAAAGGCATCCGACAGGTCGGTCAAATGCAACTCAAGCTTGCCGACGCCACCGACCTCCTGAAGCAAATCCAACCGCGTGAGCTCCCGACTCAAATGCTCCGCACAAGTCGTCGCCGAATCCACCATCCGGACCTCCGCCGGCAGCAAATCCCGCAGAATTGGAATCAATAACGGATAATGCGTGCACGCCAACATCAGGGTATCAATCCCCTTCTCAACCAACGGATCCAAATAGGTCGTTAAAACCTGCCGAGTTGCGGGGTGGTCCATCCAGTTTTCCTCGATCAATGGCACCAGCAGTGGCGTGGCCTGCCCATAGATCATCAACCCAGTCTTGCGGAGCGCCAAAGCGTGCTGGTAGGCATGGGAATCAATGGTTCCACGAGTGGCAATGATCCCAATCCGCTCGGCAGCAGAATTCGCCAGAACCGCCTCGATGCCAGGCTCAATCACCCCCAGAATCGGTAAATCGTATTTTTCCTGCAAACTCGGCAAGGCATGGGCCGTCGCGGTGTTGCAAGCAACGACGATCGCCTTGACCCCTCGCTTGACCAGAAACCCGACATCTTGATCCGCAAATTGACGGATCGTCTCTGGACTCTTGGACCCATAAGGAAGCCGAGCGGTATCTCCCAAATACAAAATATCCTCCGCAGGCAACAATTCCTGCACCGCACGGACGACGGTCAAGCCACCGACACCCGAGTCGAAAATTCCAAGAGGCGCTGATCTCACTGGCTTGATTGTGACCACCACGGCCGATACGACAAGTGGGAACCGAAGAGGCACCCAATTTGCTAAAATCCAAAATTTTCGCCAACCCCGAAATAATTCGTAGCATTCCCCGAATGATCTCATAAATTCTTGCGGGATTTTTAACCCCTAGCCACCACTCACACTTCAACATCATCATGAACTCACGCCGCCACTTCCTCTCCAAGCTCATCGTTTCCACCGCAGCACCTGCCATCCTTTGCCGCAGCGCCTTCGGCCAAACTCCGCCTCCTGCGAAACTGGAGGAGTCGGACCCCATGGCGGCCGCACTCGGCTACAAAAGCGACACCACCCAAGTGGATGCCCAAAAATACCCGCAGCACACCG
The DNA here is from genome assembly GCA_026461385.1 of Akkermansiaceae bacterium. GTDB lineage: Bacteria > Verrucomicrobiota > Verrucomicrobiia > Verrucomicrobiales > Akkermansiaceae > Luteolibacter. The sequence goes on along the minus strand of JAPJNB010000046.1, from coordinate 8,910 downwards.
CCGAGCAAAAATGCAGCAGCTGCGCGCTCTTCCAAGGCAAAGCGGGCGATGCCAGTGGCCCTTGCGGCGCCGTCGGCGGAAAAGTAGTTGCCAGCAACGGCTGGTGCATGGTCTACGCCAAAAAGCCTGAGGCAGCAAAATAAGCACCCACGCTCCACCGCATCTACCTCCATTCAATCCCGGCTCCTCGAAGGGTGACCGGGATTTTTCGCGTCACAGCTTCACGCATTCCCCACCAACCGCGTCACTTTCCGCTTTCCCGCAGGGGTCCTCGGGACTAGCTTCCCGCCGACATGAGCAACTGCGGACCTAAAATGAAGATGGATCCATCCTTGCACCGGGAAAAGAAGCCGGACTGGATCAAGGTGCGCCTACCGAACAACCCGGCATTCTGGTCGACCAAGTCACTCATCACCGACCTGAAACTCGTCACCGTCTGCGAGGAAGCCCAATGCCCAAACCGCTGGGAATGCTGGGGCCAAGGCACCGCAACTTTCATGATCGCCGGTGACAAGTGTACCCGTGCTTGCGGATTCTGCGCCGTGAAAACCGCAAAACCCGACGCCCTAGAATCCGACGAACCTCAACGCGTCGCCGAAGCCACCCGCCGCATGAACCTCCGACACGTGGTCATCACCGCCGTCGCACGCGACGACCTCCGCGACGGAGGTGCCGAACACTTCAAACAAACGATCGAAGCCGTCCGACAAGCGAACCCAGAAATCATCATCGAGGTGCTCGTCCCCGACTTCAATGACCGCGACTGGGCTCTCTCGATGGTGATGGATGCCCGCCCCCATATTTTCAACCACAACCTCGAAACCGTCGAGCGCCTCACCCCGCTCGTCCGCTCCCGTGCGCAGTACCAACGCAGCCTCACCGTTCTAAAAAAGGCCAAAGCCATGGTGAATGGCAAGGTCGCCACGAAAAGCGGAATCATGCTCGGCCTCGGCGAGCGCCACGATGAGATCCTCCGCGCCATGGACGACCTCATCGCCCACGATGTCACGGTCCTCACGCTTGGCCAGTACCTCCGCCCCACCCAAAAACACTTGCCCGTCGTGGAATACATCACGCCCAATGCTTTCGACGAATACAAATCGATCGCCCTTTCCAAGGGCTTCCGGCACGTCGCCAGTGGCCCCCTCGTCCGAAGCTCATACCACGCCGCCGACTTCCGCCCAGAACTCGATGTGCTCGAGGCAATCGAAGCAGACGTCCGCGCCTCCCACGGGATCGAACTCGGCCCCGAGCACCTCGCCCTGCCCGCCCTCAATCCAAGCATCGCGAAATCCATCGCCTAACCGCCATGCAACACTGGCTGATCAAGTCCGAACCCGACGTCTTCAGCATCGATCACCTCGCTGCGGTGACCCGCGAACCATGGAGCGGCGTGCGAAACTACCAAGCCCGCAATTTCATGTGGAAGGAAATGAAACCCGGCGACCTCGCTCTGTTTTACCACTCGAATGCCAAACCGCCCGGCGCCGTCGGCATCGCCCGCGTGGTCGGAGCCCCCTACGCAGATCCCACCCAGTTTGACCCGCAAAGCGAATACCACGACCCAAAGTCAACTCCTGACAACCCACGCTGGTGGCTCAGGGACTTCGAATTCGTCGGGAAATTCCCAGAAATGCTGACCCTTGAGGCTCTCAAATCGGACCCCGTGCTCTGCGAAATGATGGTATGCCAACGCGGAAGCCGCCTTTCGATCAACCCAGTCGACCCTCTCCACTTCAAACGCACCTGCAAACTCGCCGGTTGGAAGCCCTGATCTTCCAACCGCCCGCACGATTCGCGAAATCGAAGACAAATCCCCCACCTCGCCTCGCTCAATGGATGAATCCAATCCCATGGCTCACCTCTCCACGGCATCCCACTTATCACCCGCCGCTTCCGCTTGGCGCGAATGGCTGGAAACCCACGGACCCAAGCTCCTGCTCTTCGCACGCCAACAAACGCGCTGCCATGAAGATGCAAAAGACGTCTTCCAAGACGCTTTGGTGAAATTGGTGGAAAAGGTCAACTCCGGCGATTTCGTCGGCGGACAAGACGCATGGCCGTCCTACATTTACACCGCCATCCGCCGACTTTCCATCGACCTCAGCCGCCGCGATGACCGCCGCAAACGCCGCGAAAACAACGTCAGCGCCGATGCTGAAATCGACCAACTCGACGTGTTTCAATCGTGGTTCGACAACGACACCTCCGACGATGAAACCCGCACGCAACTCGAACGCGGCCTCAAGGATCTGCCGGAAAAATTCTCCGAGGTGATCGTCATGAAAATCTGGGGCGAACGCACGTTCGCCGAAATCGGCGAAACACTCGGAATCTCACAAAACACCGCCGCATCACGCTATCGCTACGGACTCGAAGCACTCAAACGTCACTTGAGCCATGCCCGCCAACGCGGCGATTTGTCCATCTAACCCAGTGCTCAAACCAATCATTCAGCCACGCTTCATGAACCAAGACCCTGCCTCTCTCGGCTCCGAACTGAAACAACTCTCTCCCGAGTCACTCGACGCTTCCCTGCTCTCACGCCTCGAGGCCGCAGTCGATGGAACCCTCACGGAACTCAGCCCCGAAGAACTCCGCTTCGAACAATCGCTGCGCTCGTTCCTCCCCGCACCACTGCCCGCAGATTTCAAAAACCGCCTCACCACGGTCTGCCAACATGTTCCTTTCCGTGTCGATGAAACCATCGTCCTTTTCCCAAAAAACAGCACCCACACGCCCACACGCCGCAACCTGCCCTCGTGGAGCGCCGCTGCTGCCGTCGCCTTGATCGCCGCTCTCACCGCACTCATCCATCCGATCGCAAGGAACCAGCCGGATGCCCTCGCGCCCCAGGCCGCCACCACACCATCTCCCGCAACTCCACCCACCAACCCAAATCCCTACTTAGTCCCCGCCAGCTTCAATCGCGGTCTAACCGATGTCCACGATGAGGGGATCGTCTGGAAATCCAACAACCAACCCCACAGCTTGATTCGCGTGACTTACCAAGACCACATGACGCTCAAAGACCAAACCGGCCGCACCTTCGAAGTCGAGCAGCCGCGCACGGAATACATGTTAGTGCCCGCAAAAACAGACTGAACTTTCGATTCTAACCGAATCATTCTAACCTCGAACTCCCGACTCCACCCGCCATGCATCCGACTCACCGACTTCACTCATTCCTCGCATGCTGCAGTTTTCTCGCGTCACCCGCATTCGCGCTCGAGGCCCCCGACGACAACTCGCCACCGCCCACGGAGTTGAGAAAGATGGGCAAGGGCGAACCTCTCCCAGAAATCAAACTGCCCGCCATCAAGGCACCCAAACCCAACCCACCCACCCAAGATTCTCAATCCGCCTTTCTTGGCGTGATTTCCAGTGAAGTTCCCGAGGTGCTCGCCGAACACCTCAACCTCAGGCCCAATTCGGGCATCATCGTTCGCTCCCTCGTCCCAAACGGCCCAGCGGCCAATGCGGGCATCCATGTGAATGATATCATCCTCAAAGCAGGAGACACATCGATTGGATCACCACTCGACTTTTCAAACCAGATTTCCACCAAAAAACCGGGAGACTCGCTGGCCCTCGACATGATCCAAAAGGGCAAACCCGCCCAAATCCAAGTCACCCTTGGCGCAAAACCCGCAGGAATGGCCACCGCCACTCCTCAAGCACTTGGCCCGCTCGAACTCAACGGACTCCCGAAGGACCTCGCCGACCGCATCCGAGGAGCGATCGCTGGAAACCTCGGCAACCTCGACCTAGCAACCCAACAGGCAGGATTTCCCCCAAACTTGGAACAAGCGGTGCGAGACCTCAAAATGCAGATGCTCAGCGGTCAAGATGCCCCGGCCCCCAATGCCGCAGGGTCAGGAACCCACACCCAAGGAAGCGCCACCATCAAAATGAAAGACCAACTTGGCAGCGTGGAAATCAAGGCCACTGAGGGCGGAAAAGAGGTAACCATCCGCGACCTGAACGACCAAATCACATGGACTGGCCCGTGGGATACCGCACAAGATCAAGCAGCAGCCCCTGCCAATGTGCGAAATCGCGTGGATAGCCTCAACCTCGACACCAGCTTCAAGGGCAATGGCATCCGACTTCGGCCACTCCAAGCCCCCGCACCCGAAAACGGCCGCTAAACCACGCAACACCAAGCGCCCGAATGAACCAAACGATTCAAGCGACCGTTTCAATCTCACCGCAAATATACTTAAATAGCGCAATAGACTCGCCCCCCTGAGCGATCAAAACCTCCGCCGGATCATCACCCACCCACGATGACCATCAGGGCAATCAGAATGCGCACTAGAACTCCAGCAAACTGAGATCCCAAAAAACGCATCCTCCCCCAATGTTTGGTGTAGATCCCAGACTCACCTCTTTGAGTTAGAGGCCTGTGAAGGTGGCCCGAGACGGATTTGAACCGCCGACACGTGAATTTTCAATCCACTGCTCTTTCATGCTATACACTCACTTTTAATGACTTAGATTTCATGCCAAAACCCATTTTACCCATTTTGCTTTACTTTGAGGGCATTTAAAGGCAATTTCGACGCATGGCAAGGCACACGAAATTCACCCCCACGGAGACGCCCGCAGGGTGGCGTTTGAATGTCCCAGCAAAATTCACCCAGACCGGAAAACGAGAGCGGCATTTCTACCGAACTCAGCGCGAGGCAAAGGCCGCCGCGAAGTTGCTGAAAGATTCCGCCTCTGAGTTTGGCCACCAGTCGCAAGCTATCAGGCCAAGCCTTGCCGAGGATGCAACTGCCGCTGCTGCACTACTTGAGCCTTGGGACATGACCTTGATCGAGGCCGCGCGTATAGCGGTATCCCTCCGCGAACGAGAGGCCGCATCATGCGTTGTGAAAGACGCGCTGGCCGCTTGGATAGTCTCATGTGGAGGCCTTAGAAAGCCAACACTTGCAACCTACGGAAACACCACGAGGCGACTTGAAGCTGCCATCGGTGACCGCGTTCTTTCCACCCTTGATGCCGCCGAGATCCAAGAGGCGCTTGGCCTTGTTGGAACGTCGGGAGCAGCCGCCGCAAATCATCACCGCGCTGGCCGCGCTTTCTTCCGATGGGCAGCAAAGCGGGGATGGTGCAAGAGCGAGACTTTTGAGCGCGTGGAGGCACCTAGGACAAGCAAGAGCACCGAAGTAAAGTTCCTATCCCTTACAGAATGCCGGAAGCTTCTCAGCACCGCCGCCGAGCATTACCCGCAGGCCGTGGCGAGCTACGCCGTTTTACTTTTCGCCGGACTTCGCCCATCGGAATTTGAACGACTCCGCACCGAGGATGTTTCGCCGGATGGCATCGAGGTGAATGCGGATTCCAAGATTCGGAAACGTCGTCACGTCACCCCTTGTGAAACTCTGCGGTCATGGCTCACTGCTCACCCTTTCGAGCGAGTGAGCAACTTCCGCCGCACCCATCAGGCCGTGCGTTACCTTGCCGGGTGGGACGTTTGGGTGGACCCAGATTTCTTCACACCTCCGCCCGGCAGTGAGGAGGACAAAAAGAAGCTCCGCCCGAAATGGCCAACCGACGCAACCCGGCACAGCTTCGCCACCTACTCAATCAACAAGGGCGTAATCCTCGACCATTTCTTATGGGAGTTTGGGCATAGCGGGAACACCCGCACACTTAAGACCCACTACCTAGGCCGGGCGTCGAAGAAACAAGCCTTAGAGTTCTTCGCAATCATGCCCAAGGGCGTGAAAGCACCCGCAACAATTCAACCAGTGGAATCCGTAGCATGAAGCCAGTAATCTACACCGATCCCGACGAACCGCGTCTTGCATATTTGGTTGACGAGCATTTCGCCGCCATCAGATTTGAAAAACTAACTGGGAAGCACCTTCGACATTTTGATCGGGCCATCATTATCCAAGACCTAAAGCCGGGAATGTTTCGGTTCCAAAGTGCTTCGTGCATGGCCGAATTATCTTCCAACCCTAATCCCGTGAATCTGCTTCTTGATTTGCAAGCGAATGCCGAACCAGCATCGCCCGAAATAATGGATTCTTGGCCTGAATCCCACCACGCGCCCCGCCCGTGTGTGTATGCCACAATTACCACATGGCAACCCGAAGAATTCAAAAGAGGCTATGCAGACAGCGACGGACCCGAAACCTGCCACGGGATACACAAGCGGGCCGCTGAAGCGATGCTGAAACTTGCTGCATCGTGGAATAATATCACGCCCGACACCGTGACCAACTCCTTCTCGTTTGGCGGTCCAAGGACTGAAAACACCGCACCAAGTTTGCCGTGGGATAAGTGGGCTTTTCTAATGGCGTGGCTTTGGAGTGATTGGGAAGCCCGAGGCCGGAAAAAGAAGCTCACCTTGGCTATACGTTTTGAAGAGATGCAAGCCGCTGGATATCCTTACGGAATCAAAGCGTTTGAGAATATGCATGGCAGGGTTTTTCCTAAACCTACGCACTGAACTATCAGTGCGTAGGAAAAGCCCGATTTGGGCGCTTTTGGCGGTCCGGCTGTTTTGTAATCGCATCCAAAATGCGAAAACTAATCAGCGTGAAAGCAATCAAGCCTCGCCAAGTCAACCCAGCGCAAACGCTGGATAACCCCGCATCATTCGCAAAATTCACCAACGTTTCCGCACAATGCGTTAGGAACTGGTGCAAGGATGGTAGAATCCCACTTGTTCTCAAAGCTGGCCGCATTGTCCGCTTTGAACGTGCCGCAGCACTCGCCGCGTTGAACTCGTTCGAGGCCGTCGCAGGGCGCACCAAGTGAGCCATTACACCCCGTTAAAACGCGTGACCGTCGAAGGCCACGAAGACTTCCGGCACTCGCTTCTGACCGATAGTGATCTCGATGAGATCGACGAAGTTGACGACCTGCTAGAACTAGACTTCCAGCCAGCCCAACGGCGATCAGGCCGCGAGATCGAGAGCCTTTTGAGTATTCTCGACAACCTTGGGAACGGAGGCCGACCATGATCACTACTAGTTGGTTAGCCTACCACCGATCAGCCGAAGCAGATGCTTTGCAATCGCGTCACCCAAACGCGTTTCTGTTACTCTGCCAGATCGCTCGCCGCGCTCGTCTCACCCCCTGCAAGATCACAGGACTTGAGATCGGCCAAGCTCTTATCGGTGACTTCAAGGCAGCAGGCATCAAATCTGAACAGCGATACAGGACTGCGAAGAGATACCTAACAGACAATAAATTTGTAACACTCAAAGCAACGAGCAGGGGAACCGTTGCAACCCTTATGGATCAAGGCGTTTTCAGCCTTTCCGTTAGAGATGCAACAGGCACTCCAACAGCCGAACAACGAGCAAGCAACGAGCAAGCAACGACTAAGATACAATGTACAAAGAAAACAAAGGAAACAATAAATAGTATATCTCCTCTTGATGATGAGATTCTGAAAGCTATCTGGGAAGCAACGCCAACCCAAGGCCGACAAAGATCGAGCCGTGAGGATCTATCTAAGGCGTGGAAAAAAATCAGCCAACAAGATCATCCACCACTAAATAAAATCATCACGGCGCTCGAAAGGTGGAAGCACTCTGAGCAGTGGAAAGATCAAGACGGCAAATTTATTCCAGGCGTTCATAGATGGATCACTAATCGTAGGTGGGAAGATGTCCCAGCTATCAAAACCGAATCCGCAACTCTAACAAAACTACCGTGGGAATGAGTACAACGACCGAACAATTCAAAACCGCCGAATGCCCTCATTGCAAAATCGAGCACCACTTCGAGGTTTGCAACCAGCTTCCACGCATCATTCCATTATGCGATTCCTGCGCAGAGATCCAAGTTGCCACTTGGCATGATCGCCAGAAGCGGGAGGAGTTGGAACGTCGATTCAGAGCCGGAGTCCCGAGTCGGTATTGTGACGCGATTACCGAAAGGATAAAGCCCGGGTACACCGCCGCACTCTCATGGAAAGCATCAGACCATCATGGCGGACTGGGTTTGATCGGGCCGACTGGCGAAGGCAAAACGTGCGCGGTCGCCTGTCTCATTCGCAAGCTCGAAAAGCCTTTTCTATGGTGGTCAGGCACGCAGGCCCGAGACGCTGCAACTCTAGCAGGAAACGCCGAGGTTGATCGGGAAGGCGCACGTCGCCGTTGGGAGCATTCGATGAAGGTTGAGGTCCTTGTCATCGACGACGTTAGCCAAGCCAAGATGCTCGAGACATTTTCTTCATCACTTTTCAATCTACTAGAAACTAGACTTGGAAATGGTCTACCAACAATCTGGACAAGCCAACTTTCACTTCCCGAGCTTCGTGCAAAGATCGTCCGCCAAAACGGAGGTGACGCAGCACAGGCTGATGCTATCAGTCGGCGACTGGGTCAACATTCGCTCGTGCTGGTGCGATGAAGCTGGTTGGAATACCTCCGAGCGGTCGTGACTCAGGAATTGAAAATTTGTCACCAGCCAAAAGCATGGGAACATCGTTTTTATATCAAGCCGAAGGCGTAGACCATCACTGTCCGCTTACCGCCTTGATCGAATCGGAAGAGGGCACCGAGGTGGGGGAAGCTATAGATTTTTCGGAGATCAGATCTATTCCAAAGGACGCTCTAACCATCTTGCTCAGGCTCATCCTGCCATCCTCAAATCCACTAACCAGTCAGTACTGGCGTACCGCATCTGTCAGACTTTGCACGACCGCCGCCGCGCTAAATATCCATCCAGTCGGGGGTCATTCGTTAACCGATCTAGCAAAGGCGATCGGATGTTCGCGGGCGGCATTAAGTTATGCGTCAGTGGGTTTAAGAGACTTTGCAAACCTTGGGCATCGTGGTGGGCGATGTGATGCTGCAAGAGCGGCCTATTCTGAGGCCACAAAGGCTGCTTGGACGAGGCGCAGGCGGAACAGTGAATTATGATCGTCATTGAGATCAT
>JAPJNB010000005.1 GCA_026461385.1 Akkermansiaceae bacterium | reverse complement strand
GACTTGAAGCTGGCGGCGATGTTGCGGTGCCGGGTGAGGTATTTCACCGATGGCGCGGTGATTGGCAGCAAAGCTTTCGTGAACGAGGCCTTTGCCGCGGCGCGCGAGCGCTTCACCGAGAAGCGGAAGGATGGCGCGCGGCGGCTGAAGGGGAATGGCAAGGCCGCGGCTGGGGTGCTGTGGAGTGTGAGGGATTTGAGGGTCCGGGTGTGATTTCAATTTGCGCAAAATCCATCATCCCGATTCTTCTTCCTTGGCTTGCAAACAAAACCGCTACAAGGCAATGGATCCCTATGCAGATCATCCTTGCGTCATCATCGCCCCGTCGCCGTGAATTGTTAGAACGTGCGGGACTCGTCTTCGACGTGATTGCATCTCCTGCGGAGGAAATCCACGATCCGGCGATAAAGCCCGAAATTCTCTGCGAGACCAATGCGGTTTTAAAGGCGGCCGCCATCGCGGAAACCAGGCCGGATGCCACCGTGATCGGCTCCGACACCTTGGTTTTCATCGATGACATTCCGTTAGGCAAACCCAAGGGACTCGATGAGGCACGGTCGATGCTGCGGCGTCTATCGGGACGAACCCACCAAGTCTGCACGGGTGTCTGCATCATCCGTCCGGGAGGCGAGAAATGGGTGTTTCACGACATCACCGAGGTGACTTTTCGAACGCTCGATGACACAGCGATCGACGACTACTTCGCACTCGTCAATCCGCTCGATAAGGCTGGCGCCTACGGCATCCAGGAACACGGCGACCGCATCGTCTCCGGTATTTCTGGCAGTTTCGAAAATGTCATGGGTCTACCAGTCTCCAAGGTGATGGAAGCCTTGTTGCCGCTCACATGAGCTGTGCACCCGCCTCTGCCAGTTCCGAGCGCTCGCCGCGATTCAGTGCGACGTGAGCGACGAAGGGTTGGCCCTTGAGCCGGTTGCGTGTGTAAACGAGGCCGTTGCTCCGGCTGTCGACGTATGGATTATCGATCTGAGCCGGATCTCCGACGAGCACCAGCTTCGAGTCGCGCGACATGCGAGTGACAATTGTTTTCGCCTCTTGCGGGGTGAGTTGTTGTGCCTCGTCGAGGATGAAAAACCGGTTAGGAATCGAACGGCCGCGGATGTAGCAGAGGGCCTCGATTTCAAGGATCCCCTGCTCCATGAGTAACTCATAGGGCTTCTTTGCGGTCGCGGGGGCGGCGCCAGTCGGTTTTTGTTGTTTACGGCGCGGTCCGAGGGGCGTGCTGGGGCGCATGAGGAGGTCGAGTGCGTCGTGGATCGGCTGTAGCCATGGCCGCATTTTTTCATCAAGCGAACCGGGTAAAAATCCAAGCTGGTCACCCATTGCCACGACGGGTCGGCTCACCGTGATGCCATTGTATTTGCGGTTGAACATTTCATGAAGTCCAGCAGCTACCGCTACGAGCGTTTTGCCGGTGCCAGCGTGTCCATAACACGTCACTAGAGAAATCTCAGGGTTCAAGAGTGCATCGATCAAACAGCGCTGACCGAGATTGAGCGGCTTGAGCGACTGGCCATCTGGAATCTTCAGCACCTCGGGAATGTTCAAACGGACGAAGCGGCCATCGGCCGCAAGCCGAGCAGGGATGGTCTGTTTTTCGCCAGCGCCTAACAGCACATATTCGTTCACTGCAATCCCATGGTAACGCTCCTCCGACAGCGCGAGTTCACCGGTGCTTGCAAAACGGTGGAGTTCGGCTGGATCCAGCTCGATTCGACAAACGTCGTAATTTGAAACCTCGCGGGCATCGACCTTGTCATTCAGGTAATCTTGACACTCGATGCCAACTGCGCGGGCTTTGAGTTGCATGTTGATGTCCTTGGTGACCAAGACCACTGGGGCTTTGTTGTACTGCATGAGCAGTAGACAGGCTGCAAGGATGCGGTGATCCACACGCTCGCGGTCGGGAAAAACACGGTGAAACCGATTGAGCTCGTCTGAGTTTTTCGGACAGCTTCCGGGATCATAGATTACCAGTCTAACCGTACCGCCGCCTTCAGTGGTGACGCCACGAGTGACATGTTCTGACGAGGAAAACATTTCCGTTAGACGCCTGTGAACGCGGCGAGCATTGGCACCACGCTCAGTTTGTTCCGACTTGAACTTGTCCAGTTCTGCTAGAACATCGACGAGGATGCAGAGGTGATTTTCCTTAAATCGCTCGAGCGCGGCGGGATCGTGTAAAAGGACGTTCGTGTCCAACACATAGTTTTTCACCACCTGCGATGGTGCCGTGAGACCAAGGTCGGCTGGCTTCACTTGCTCGCGAGAGTTCGCCTTTTTTCGTGATCGTCCCCCAGCAGTGGAGATTTCATTAAACAATGCGGTCTGATCTTCCTTGGGACGTTGGGGCATCGTGATAGGTCGTGGTGCGAGGTGGTGTTTTGAATCAAAGGGGCTCCGATGGATGCCACTCGGCGGTGGCCGGTAGCGACAGGGACTTGCCTCAAGTGGTTGATCCAGTAAATCAAGACGTCTTAACTATCGGCACTCCCAAAGGAATGACAACCCCGAATTTAAAATGCGCCGATTTCATTGAAAAATCCATGTTCCGACTTGCCAAGTACCGCAGGTTTCGATACGCGGAAAGCGCAACCTGCATCCAAAATGGTGTCGGGTTTCCCCCAAATCAATACCTTAACGATGATGCCTGTTCAACCTCCCCGCCCCTCTCCGGTCTTCGCAAAACGAAACGTGCCGACTCGCAAAAAACGCTCTGGAGGGCCTTGGGGCTCTGTAATCATTGGAGTGATTCTCGTGTGCGCGGTCTTTGTGGTACACGAAAAAAGCAAGCGCCCACGCGACCAGCAAGTGGTGGTGATTTCGGCCCCCACGGTGCCAGCAGCGCCCCCGTTAGAGCCAACTCAAACTGCGGCGGTCGAACCGCCATCCTTTACACCGGAGCCGTCGCCCACCCCCCCTGAAGCCACCACCCCGACTCCACCTGTGGCGCTGGAAAAACCAACACCGACGGCCTCGGATGTCACCGAGAGTGATCGCATCAATCAAGAAGCCAATCTCGTCCTCAAAGACCTCGACGCCCAGCGCCCCAATGCAATTCAGCGGGACAAGGAGCTCATGCAGCGCACGATCGATGGCAAGGCGTGGAGTTCCTACCGCAAGCTACTCACCAGATCGATTGACGCTGCTGGGGCGAATGGCAACCCGCGTGATGGGGCAAATCGTTTCCGCGCATACTGGTCGGAGCCCGTTCTTTATCAGGCATTCCTGCGATGGCAGATTCTCGGTCGTCTTTCCGAGTCAGTGCTAACGGCGCAAGTGGCGGATCGTTATTCGGCCGAAATGATGATGTGGATTTGCACTCACAACGAGGCGATGGAAGAAATTCTGCTCACCATCAAGCCAGAAGATGACTGCGGCCAGGTCGTGAAGTTTTTATCCGAAGCTTGGGCAAATTCTTCAGATCGGATGGACAAGTATTTCCCGCTCGCGCTCGCCTGCGCGGTGGTATTTGACCGAGAGATTTCAATTCCAAATCCACTCGCAAGTTCGTCCAGCCCCGAGCGGCAGGTGCTGGGAATGCAACGGTTTTTGTGGTTCATCGAGAAAAACGAAAGCGGCCTCCTCGCGGCACCCGTGCATCACTCATCGGCCCGCGATTTGGTCTGGGTGGTCTGTGCCCCTGTTGCGACTTCCGAGCTCGAGTGGGCGCTCCACCAGTTGCACATGACGCGCAAAAATTGGGGTAACACCTACGGGATGGTTGAGTATTTGATGAAGCGAGCGGTTGAGGGGCTCAATCCCTACAAAGAATATTCCCTTGCAGAAATCCTCAAGGAGGGAGGCATTTGCGGCGACCAGTCATACTTCGCGGCCAACACCGCGCGCGCCCAAGGGATTCCTGCGATGATTTTCACGGGTGTAACGGATCTTGGAGGACACGCTTGGGTCGGCCTCAAAATCAAAGCGGACGAGTGGACGACCGGAGTTGGCAGGGTCGGTGGCGCATCCAAGGGCGAGACCGAAGACCCGCAAACCGGCGAACGCCTAACCGAACAAGATGTGCAGCTATGGAGTGAGCGGGCCCACCAGAGTAAGGTCAATTCCCTCGCGGTGATGCGCCATCTGTGGCTCGCAGACTACTTCGTTGCAATCGGAAAGGATGATGAGCGCATCCAAGTCGTGCGACTCGCCAACCAGGTAGGGCCATCGTTCACTGAAACGTGGTCCGAGTTGTATGAGGATTTTCAAAAGCAAATGAAGCTCACCGGCACGCCAGCCAAGCCCTCGAACCTCGATGACTGGAAATGGTTTGCCAAAGCGATGCGCCATGAATTCAAGGACAACCCGCGGATGGCGAAGTTGGCGGCGGACGCCGAGACCACCTATATTTTCCCCTATTGCGATGGAGGCGACGCGACAAAGGCGCTTGGACGGGAGCGGCGGCGCATCGAACGGGACTCAAGCGAACAGAAAGACCTCATTGCCGAGTCCCTCAAGCGTCAGGCCGACCTCATTCAAAAGCAGGGTGGCCCGCGCGCCAGTGAAGACATTGGCAACCTCTATGATTCTGCTTTGCGCAAATATGGCAGCAGCATCACCGCATTCGAGATGATGGCACAGGACTACTTCAGCTACTTCAAGGACGACAGCGAGCGATCTCACAAGGTGGTTCGCGACATTGAGCTTGCCTTCAAACGGATCGCTCAAGACGACCCCGGTGACTATTTCCGTACGAAAACCGAGGCATCGATCTGTAGCATGATTTGTGAGCTCTATCGACAAACCAAGGATGAGGAACGTGCCGTAATGCTCGAAAAACGTTACAAAATCCTCATGGCGAGAGCGGCGCGTGGAGCGCTGTAATCACTCAGGGAGGATATTTCTAACCATCCCCAGGAGAATCAATCTGCGGATTTTTCCCAACTCGCTCACAGGCAATTTCTCAACAATCAATGGCGGGCCCAGCCTCAAGTATCCTGCTGCCTTCTCCACATAGCACTGGAGGGCCGCATCAATAAGAGCTGCATCGACACCCGCAGCAAAGACGGGGATCAAGCGGTTCTCGGCACGCTCGTCTGGGATGGCCACGATGGCAAAACTGCTTGGCGCGAGCTGGTATCCAGAACAACTCATCAGCTTAGCTTCGATCGCTTGTGGATCCACCAGTTCGCCGAGCACCTTCACGAGTGAGTCCACCCGACCCAGCGGGGTTAGCACATGATTCTCAAGAACCACGCGGTCGGAAGTCTGATGCCACTCAGAACTGCGCGGAGTGAAAATCCCATCGATGACAACACCCGAAAAAAGCGCAGGCCCGCGAATGGCGAGGATTCCTTCATCGCTGGTACTTGCCCCCCAAATCGGCAAAAGCGGCAGCGGCGATGGCTGATAGATTTCGGAGAGGGCATCAAGCCCCTGCGTTGCGAGTTGCGACCCCGCTTCGGTCATGCCATAGCTTGCCAGCACCGGCCAACCAAGATCCCTTGCCGCTTGGCCCGTTTTGGCGTCCAGTTGTCCACCACCGACGACCGCCGCGAGCAGTCCGTTTGGAGCGGCAATTTTCGCACTCACCAGGTCATGGACCTGCGTCGGCACCAACGAGGTATGGGTCACTGCGGCCTCGATCAGCCACTCGCCAAATCGCAGCGCATTCCATCTGTTAGAAAAAACTTGCAGCCGACACCCTGCACGATAGGCGCGCGCCGCCACACCAAAGCCACCCACGTGATGCACCGGCAGAGCCAGTCCCCATGTCGAGTCGGCGGTGACGTGCAGGTGAGAGTTCACCGCGTCCGCCGACACCAGCAGCGCTTGTTTGGATAGCGCCACTTGTTTCGGAATGCCCGAGCTTCCCGAGGTTTCGAAGAGCACGTGCCCCTCAAGCGCCGCGAGCGATGGCGCAATCCCGCGCACGGCCAGCGGTGCGAGATCGCCCCAGAATCGAGGCTGGATCAATAGAGTCGGGTCCATGGCTGTGCATCGAGAAAATCGTCAAAGCCCAATCCCGTGCCAGCAGGCGGCGTGAAATCAGGTGACCACGGACCGAGCGCCTCAGAAAATTCGTTCGGCTCAAACAGATGATGCGTCTGCAGCCCGCAAAGACCGACGAGCCCCGGGAACTGAAGCTCAAGCCGAGCGGCTTCCCATGCCGCAAATGTCTGGCCGACGGGGTGATCCATGTAACTGGTGAGAATCACCCGTTGCTGGTGACTGAGCGCCGCCTCGCCTAACAAAAATGGCTCATCCACCGCCGGTTTTATGACCATGAATTGCGCGGCCTTCGACAAAGGGGCCGCCTCGTGGTCGACCGCGAGATTCACTCGAGTTTTTTGGTGAAGCTCATGCCAGCCCGATTCGGAATACGGGCAGGGATCTTCTGCAAAATCGATTGCCGCGCGAGTGCCATCCATGAGTTCTAACAGAAATTTAGCAGCTTCATCCGGCGTGAGTGACTCATTGAAATCCAAGCGCCAGCGGACTGCTGGGAATTCTAACGTCATGGCGTCGAGAAATTTCATTTCCGCACCGAGATCGCGGCCAGCCTTGAGCTTCACTGTGGTGAACCCCGCCTCGACTGCGCGAACCAACTCGGCGATGTCGCCCGTCGCGAGCGTCGCATGGCTCATTGGCACCTCCATTTCCTCAAACAACGAGTGATCAAACACCCGCGCAGCGCGATCGTATTCCGTGCAACGAATCGCGCGTCGCACGATCGGCCAGCGGCGTGGGCCTGCCAAATCGATGAGACATTTTTCTAACGTAGGGTCACCCAGTTCCGGCCACGGATGGATGCACCCGAATCCACCATCGATCTGAATCAATGCGCCCTCGAACTCACGGCGGTTGGTGATGGAGTTCAGAAACCCGCGCGCCTTGAGGCGGTAGCGCGAGATCATCGGTTTTTGATCGGTCAATGTCATGAGAATGTTTGGAAATCAATGACCCATCAGCGCCGCAACATGGAACGCGGCGGCGAATAAAATCAGCTGCACGCCGCCCAGCGCAAGCAAGCGGTTGAATGCAGGTCCCGGTGGGAAGGTGAGCACGCCCCAGATGATTCGCAGCCCGATGAGAAAAACTGGTGCGCCGGCGATGGCGAGCGCAGGTTGGCCCAACGCGATCCAGCCGAGGCCGACGAACACCGCGAATTTCACCTCGAGCCAGATCGTCGCCACCGCGAACTTCGGCCCGAAACGGACGGCCAGCGTGCGCTTGCCCGTCAGCGTGTCCTCCTCGCGATCTCGCAGGTTGTTGATGGAAATCAAAATCGCAGAAAGCAGGCCGATTTGCAGGCCTAACAGAAGCGCCTCGCGTGGCCAATCACCAGTCTGGATGAAGACCGTGCCGGTGACCGCGACAAGACCGAAAAACCCGATGACGAAAAGCTCGCCCATCCCACGATACGCCAATGGAAATGGCCCACCGGTGTAACCGTACGCAAGAAACAACGAGGGCAACCCGATTGCGAGGATCGGCCAGCCACGCGCCTGATAGAGAACCACCCCGCAAGCGATCGCGATCCCGAGAAACCCATAGGCAAGCCGCATCACCGTGGCCGGCTTCATCATGCCTGCGGCCGTGACGCGGGTGGGCCCGAGCCTGCGGTCGGTGTCCGCACCTTTGCGGGCGTCGATGGCATCATTGAAAAAGTTGGTCGCGATCTGGATGGCGATGGCACCGCCTAACGTGCAAACTGCGAGGGCGATATTGAAATGGCCGCTGAGTTTCCAGGCCAGCACGCAGCCTGCCCACACGGGCACGATGGCAGCCGGCAGCGTCTTGGGCCGCGCCGCGAGGAAACCCGCTTTCAGGATCGAAGTGCTCACGGACCCAGTGAAACCCGATCTGGCCGACGAATCGACATCATTTCGCAACTGGCATGCAGGTTCTTTTGGAGCGGTCATAAAACCGTTCATCCCAATCCGCTAAAATTGTGGCAAAACCCGCCAATGCCTGACCGCAGTTTGTTGTTAGACCAAGGATCTTCTAACAAAATTTCGGGTGCTACAAGAAAGCACCAAGTGCGCTCCGCATCCTGGGCGAATCAGCCCTCTAAAATCAGACCTTGGGGAGGAAATACCCCTGCTGTTTGGGTGAAATTGGCAGGTCGATTTTTTCCATCACCGCAAGCATGTCCTCCCAGATTTGGCGTTTCGTTTGTTGGTCGCCACCGCTTTGCATGAGATGGCTCGGATGGTAGGTGACGCGCACGGCGGTGCCTTCGAGCTCGTGCCACTGCCCACGTAGATTGGCCACCGAATCGGTGAGGCCTAACAGACCCTCTGCGGCTTTCTCGCCCAGCGCGATCACGCAGGTCGGGCGGATGATCCGAATCTCCGCGCGAAGGAATGGAAGAAATGCGGCGATTTCCCCTGCGTTGGGCATGCGGTCGTTGGTCGATTGCCGAGGGGCCGAGGGCCGGAACTTGACGAGATTGGAAATGTAAACCTCTTCGCGTGTCAGCCCCATCGCCTTGAGGATGTCGTTAAGCTTTTGTCCCGCTGGACCCGCAAAGGGCTTGCCCTCACGCACGTCGTGGTGGCGCGCCGCGTCCCCGACCAACATGATCCTCGCATCAGGATTTCCCTCGGAAAAAACCATGACGTCGAGCAGCGATCCCAACGCCTTGCCAGGTGCCCAGTTTTTCGCCTGCCGCTTCAAGGACTCCAATTTTTCCGCTCGCGTGCCGCCGCCGACCACAAGCTCGGTTGCTGCAGCGACAACCGGCGCGTCCTCTTCATGATCTAACGAATCTTCTGCGAGCTTAGTTGGCGGTGCCAAGGATGCAGCCGGAGGTTCTGGCGGTGATTGTCGTTGCGGTGGTGCTTGGCCGCCTTTACTTCTCAAAAAGATTTCCCGCAGAGAAACGCGGGCCGCTTCATCGAGGTGGACGTGAGTCACCCCGCGAGCCTGCTCAGCTTGCAAGAATTCGAGAAGGGCATCTACCGGACGAATCACAGCGCAATGCTAGCGGCTCGCCTGCGAAGGTGCAACTGTGGGATTGGGCGATCCCCCGCGGCTTCGCAAAATTTTCACTGAGCGAAACTCAGTTTGTCGTCGACCTCAAGGTAGTCGAACAAGGTGCTGGCGGCTGGGTCGATCCCCGCTTCCGCGCAAACGCCGACGAACCAGTCTTTCATCTCGGGATTGTCAAAGGGGCTCGAAGCTTCGACGCCGTCAGACCACGCGACCTTTTCCTCCTCGGTCTTGGGAATGCCATGGGCATCGATCCAAGAGGCGACTTCTTCATTGCTGTGGCCAGCCTCGAGCAGAGTGGAGATTTCTGCGCCCGTGACGCCTTTGAAGCCAAAGAGGTACTGGTCGAGCGGGCAGTCGAAGTGGTATTC